>DATLZG010000492.1:0-3727 GCA_035574095.1 Burkholderiaceae bacterium
CCGCCACACCTCGCGCAGCATCTGCCGCCATTCGGCGCGCGGATCGACCGACACGCGCACGCGGCCAAGATCGATCCAGCCGCTGGCGCGCGAGTATTCGTCGTCGCGCGCAGCCTTGCCGTTTTCGGCCTTTTTCGTCGCGTCGAGCGCACGCAGTCGCTTGCCGTCGCGCACGATCACAGTGATACCGTCGGCGGCCAGTTCGAAGCGGTCGGCGCGCTCGGCCAAGGTCTCGGTCTTCATGGTCTCGAAGTCGAACGCCTCGAGCCGGCCCGGCGACTCCTTGTGGCCACCGCGGCCGTGCGCGCCGGCGATCGGGAACACCGTCCATAGGGCCCGTCCGTCGGCGCCGGCGATCTGGCCGTAGCGCCCCTCGGGCACCGGAAACGCGGCCACCCGGCGCGCGATTCCTTCCAGATCGATGCGCAGCGCCGCAGGCTCGTCCTTTGCCTTCGCCGCGGCGTCGCGTTTCATGCCCTTCGGCTCCGCCTCGAACGGCGGCCGCGCGTCGGCTGCCAGCGCGATCAGGTATGGGCGCGCGGCGCGCGGGAAACTGAGTTCGAACTGCACGGCGTCGTACACCGGATCGAACGTGCGCGCGGACAGGAAGTACAGGTACCTGCCGTCCGGGTCGAACGCCGGCGACCAGTCGCGAAACTCGGGCTGCGTCACCAGCGTCGTGCGCAGCGTGGCGATCTGGGCCAGCTTGATCGCGCAATGGCGCAGGCCGGTCCAGAACGGATACGCCAGCCATTCGCCGTCGGGCGACCACGCCAGTTCCTCGCTGCGGCCGGCGTGCGAGCGGTCGAGCAGCTTCAGATCCCCGGAATTGAGGTCGCCGATCAGCACTTCGTTGCGATGGTTGGCGAGCGCGATGCGGCGGCCGCGCGGGGCGGCAGCCAACGCGACCACGCGCCCGATGTCCCATGGCAACGTGCGGCTGCCGTCGCCTTCGAAGACTTCGATGCGCTCCTCGCCGCTGGCGTCGCTCACCGCCACCAGCGTCGTACCGTCGCCGAGCCACTGGCCGAGCCGGTAACGGCCGACCTCTGCCGCGCCGCGCCGGTGCACCGCACCCTCCCACAGCGCGAACGAAAACAGCTTGCCGCGCGTTTCGATCGCCAGGCTGTGTCCGGCCGGATGCGGCTTGAAGCCGGCGAGGAAATCGGCGGCGGCGACGAAGCGGCGCGCGGCCTGCGTGCGGTGCGCGGGTACGTCGATCTCGAGACGCTGCGTGCGATCGGCGGTCGGATCGAACAGCCACAGATCGGCGCCGCACTGGTACACGATGCGGCGGCCGTCGCTCGCCGCGTGGCGCGCGTAGAAGTCGTCGTGATCGGTGTGGCGGCGCACGTCGCCGCCGTCCGGCAAGCACGAATACAGGTTGCCCACGCCTTCCGCATCGGACAGGAAATAGATGCGGTCGCGGAGCCACATCGGGCAGGTCAGGTTGCCGGCCAGAGCGAGCCGCACGAACTCGCCTTGGCCGTCCTTATCGACCCACAGATGGCCGACGGTGCCGCCGCGGTAGCGCTTCCAGCGCGCCGGATCGGCCGTGTTGCGGCCGATCACCTTCGCCCCGTTCGGACCGAACGACAGGTGATTGACCTGCCCGTACGGCAGCAGCTCGGGCAGACCGCCGTCGACGCTCAGCGCAAACGCGCGATAGTTGCGAAAGAACGGCTGCCCGTAGGTGGAGACGAACAGGATGCGGCCGTCCGGCAGGAAGCCGCGCACCATCACGTCGGGCCCGAGCCACGTCAGGCGGCGCGCCGGTCCGCCCACGCCAGGCATCAGGTACACCTCCGGGTGCTGTTCGTCGCGGCCCACGTAGGCGAGCCAGCGGCCCTCGGGCGACAGCGCCGGCGTGGCTGGCTCGCCGAGTCCGGCGGTCAAGCGCCGCGCCACCCCGCCGGCGGCATCGACACGCCACAGATCATCGTCGCAGACGAAGACGATCGCATCGCCGGCGATCGTCGGTTGCCGCAGGTATCCGGGTTGATTCATGGAATGCTCGTCGTCGATGGGTCGCCCGATCCACAGATCCGGACCAGCGCACCGCGATACGCGATGAATCCGCTGTCCGCAGCGGCCGGGCGCCCGCCGCATCTCGTTCTGACGGTCTTGCGCATGGCTTTCGCCACGCCGGCCGATTCAAACACGGCGCAGGCCGCGAACGCACCCGCATTTTCACGCTTGACATTTGCGCCGCGCGCTGCTCATACGCACCGACGGGCGAGATGCCGCACTGCGCGCACCGCATCGGCCAGCCGGGGCGCCGCCGTACCTCGAAAGGCAGGCGGCGCACCGCCGCCGGTGTCAACGCCGGGTCACGGCTCCGTCGGCAACCCGCTGGCGACCCATTCCGGCATTCCGCCGCGCAGCCAGTACACGTTCGTGTACCCGGCGTTGCGCGCCCACTTCGATGCCTTGTACGACTTCCAGCATTCGGGGCCGTTGCAGAAGAAGACGATCGGCTCGTTTTTCGCCAGCCGGTCCAATCCGGCGAACGAGTCGACGCTGGCGTCGAAGTCCGGCTCCTTCAGGCTCTTTTCGCCGTACGGGATCAGCAGCGCGCCGCGCGCGCGGCGCGCCTTGAACTCGCGCTCGGTACGCACGTCCACCAGCTTGGCGCCGCGTTCGGCGAGGTCGAGCGCTTCGCGCGCGCTGACGCGCTTGACACCTGCCAGTTGTTCCGGCGTAAAGATGCCAAGGCTGGCGACGTATTCGTATGGCGCCGGGTCGCTGGTCGCGCGGAAGCGCTGCGCCCCGGGTAGCACGTTCTCGGTGGTCGTGATCCACTGCACGATCGCCTTCTTGAATGCGGGCGACGTGTCGCGGCGGACCACGACGCCGAAACCGGCCGGCAGCGGCCGCGACACCGCCACGACCTGCGCCGCGGTGTTGTGTTTGGCCGACCATTCCGTCCATTCGCGCTCCAGCGCCACCGTCAGATCGAAGCGGCCGCCGCCGAGCGACATCAACCCGGCGAGGCTGCTCTGCATATAGCTGACCTTCAGCGCGCGCACTGACAGGCCGCCCTGGTTGAGCAGGCCGCGACCGACGTAGGTGCGCAGCGAATCCTCCTGCGGGAAGTAGGCGCTCTTGCCTTTGAGGTCCAGCACGGACTTCGCGCCGCCGCTGGCGACCAGCACGTAGCGCTCCGAAGCGCCGCTGGCGGCAACGAGTTCGTACCCGTGTGCGAGTGCGGAGGCGACGATGTGCGCCGGCCCGACGATCGCGTCGTTCTCGCCGGTGCGCGTCGCGCGCATCGCGTCGCGCAGATCGCGCAGCGGCAGCACGGTCACCGGGGCACCGACGAAGCGGGACAGACCCGTATTGGCGACCATGATCGGCAACAGTTGGCTACCCTCGTCGCCGGGGTCCATCGCCACCAGGACCCGCGACGGCGCCTGCGCGTACGCGGCGGCGGCGCCGAGAAAGAGCGCGCCGGCCAGGGCCGCCCGCACGCTCAAGAAGATCGATCCACGCATGCAGCACCTCCTCGGGCAGACCGATGGATGCCGAATAACGTAGCGTCGAATCGGTCGCCGCGAAAGCGCGCGATGCGCTGCAACGACCGTTCAGTTGCGGTTCACTCGAGCGCCGGCGCCGCCGGGGCTAGGGTCTACCCGCGGTCGCTTCGTCCGGTGTGCGCGCCGGCCCGGATACGCCCTTGCGGCGGCGCGGCCGCGCCGCCGCTTCACGGGCGGCCGGGCCAGCCCCA
>DATLZG010000493.1:0-8949 GCA_035574095.1 Burkholderiaceae bacterium
CCCGCTTCAGCAGCGGCTGGCCCTTACGCGCCTTCATCACCCAGTTGGCCAGCGTCTTGGGCGACATCTCCAGCGTGCGCGCCCCCTGCGGCACACCGCGCCCACCGTCGAGCACCTGCCGCACCGCGGCCGCACGAAACTCGACCGTGTATTCCCCGATCCGGTCCCGCTTTCATCGACTACCTCCACGAAGTCAAAGGACCCATCTTCGCGGCGTCCGTTTTTCGGGGACCAGTGCAGTACCGACCGCAGACGCGCGCAGCGGTCGATCGATCTCACAATCAACGTCCTCGACGCCGCTCTCAACATGAACATCGACGCTGACACGACCACCAGCTTCATAGGCGGTGCTTAGTCAGCGTTTCCCTAGATGGCAATCCGCGCCATCAGTTCTTCCCGGTCCGACTCCGACGCCGCTGATCCATGGAACACGATCTGCCCGCGCTCTAACGCGTAAAACCTGTCGACGATGTCGAGCGCGCGGCGAACGTTTTGTTCGACCAGCACGATCGGGAGCCCGTCGTTACGCATGGCATCGATCAGGCGGAACACTTCGTCGACGACCTTTGGCGCGAGACCTTCGCTCGGCTCGTCGATCAGCAGCAGGCGTGGCGCACCGACCATGACGCGCGCCATCGCCAGCATCTGCTGCTCGCCTCCGGACAGGGTCGTCCCGAGTTGCGCGCGCCGCTCCCCGAGGCGCGGGAATCGCGTGTAAATCGCGTCCAGCTTGCGGCGCGTTTCGGTCTTTGCGCGCGTCGGCGCCTGCATCGCGCCCAGTTGCAGGTTCTCCTCGACCGTCAGACCGGGGAAAATGCGTCGGTCTTCCGGAACCAGGCCGATACCGCGGCGGCAGATGACGTCGCTCGAGAGACCAGTGATCGGCACTCCGTCGAACTCGATGTGTCCTCGACTCGGCCGAACCCAACCGGCCACCGTTTTGATCAGTGTGGTTTTGCCGACGCCGTTGCGGCCGAACAGGCCCACGACTTCGCCCGCGCCAACCTCCAGTGACACGCCCTGCAGCACGTGGCTTAGGCCATAGTGCGTATGTACATCAGTCAGCCGCAGCATGCGCGTCGCCT
This sequence comes from Burkholderiaceae bacterium, assembly GCA_035574095.1. Taxonomy (GTDB): domain Bacteria; phylum Pseudomonadota; class Gammaproteobacteria; order Burkholderiales; family Burkholderiaceae_F; genus JAKANT01. The sequence goes on from DATLZG010000493.1 coordinate 1,086, forward strand.
CCGAAGTAGGCCGCCTGCACGGCCGGGTTGCAGCGCACGTCATGCGGCGTCCCTTCGGCCAATTTGGCGCCTTGGTGCATCACGATCACGTGGTCTGACAGGTCCATCACCAGTCCGACGTCGTGCTCTATTAGCAGGATCGAAATATCGCCCGCCAAGCTCTTGATCAGCATCGCGGTGTCCTGCGTGTCGGCATGGCTCATGCCCTGCGTCGGCTCGTCGAGCAGTAGCAGCCGCGGGCGCGCGGCGAGCGCCACCGCGATTTCCAGTCGGCGTTGTTCGCCGTGCGACAGATAGCCCGCCAGCTCGTCGAGCTTGTCACGCATCCCGAAGCGTTCGGTCAGTTCATCGACGCGGGCGAGCGCTGCTCGACTTGCCGCCACCGGCCGCAGCACGTTGGCTAGTCGCGCTCCTGGCTCGACGAATTGCGCTGCCAGACGCAGGTTTTCTCGCACCGTCAGCTCGAAGAACAGGTTGGTGATCTGGAACGAGCGCGCCAAGCCCGCCGCCAGAAGGCGGTTGGGGCGCCACCCGGTCACGTCGCGTCCGTCGAGAAAAACGTGGCCAGCGCGCGGCGCAATCGCCCCGCTGATCAGATTGAAGAGCGAGCTCTTGCCGGCGCCGTTGGGCCCGATCACCGACGTAATCTGACCGCGCACTGCGTCGAAGCTCACGTCGTCGACGGCGGCAAGCGCGCCGAAACGCACTGTGAGGCCACGCACGGACAGGATCGTGTCGCTCATTGTGCGGCCTTCGCACGGTCGAGCAGCCGCTGCAGCGCCGGCGCAGCGTAGCCGATCAGGCCGCGCGGGAAGAGGATCACCGAGGCCATGAACACGAGCCCGATAACGATCAGATGATGTGCAGTGAACGAGCCGACGAACGAGCGCAGTCCGGTGAGCAGCGCCGAACCATACAGCGGCCCGATCAGCGTTCCGGTACCGCCGACGATCACATTGATCACCGCGTTCACGCTCACCTGAAAGAACAGCAGCTCCGGCGACACGAAGCCGCGCAGCACCGGGTAAAGCGTGCCTGAAAGCGCGGCGACAACTGCCGAGTAGGTAAACCCGGCGAGCTTCACGCGCCAAGGATCGAAACCGAGGAAAGGGACGCGATGCTCATTGGCTTTCACTGCCGACAGCAGGCGTCCGAGCGGCGTGTCCATCAGCCACGCGGTGACCGCGAACAGCACACCGACATAACCCAGCGTCAGCAGGAACATGCTCGGCGCGTGCGCGGTGTCGATGCTGAACAGCCCGAAGTTCACCTGCAGCACCGGGATGCCGATAATTCCGTCCGAGGCGCCCAGTTCCGGCGTGTTGAACACGATCTTGGAGACTACCTGCGCAAGTCCGAAACTGATCAGTGCGAAATACACACCCTTGGCGCGAATTGCGATCACCCCGGCCACGACGCCGATCGCAAGCGAGGTCAGGAACACCACGCCGACCGCCAACCAGAAAGACGCGGCCCAGTGCTTGAGAACCAGTCCCGCGAGGTAGGCACCCAAGCCGAAGAAAAGCGCATGCCCCAGTGGCAGCAGACCTGTGCGCCCTAGCAGCACGTCGACTGCGAGCGCGAGACCCCCGAAAATCAGCGCCTCGGTGGCCAGGCGGAGAAAAAACACGTCGTCCATCATTGCCGCCACAGCCGCAAAGGCGAGCGCGCCAGCAAAGAAGAGCCAAGTCAGAAGCTGCAACGCGCGCGGCTGCCGGTCGCGCGAGGCGAGTGCCGCGCCGACGTGTAGTCGAATCGCCTCAAGCATGGCCGAGACGTCCGAACAAACCCTGCGGCCGCCACATCAGAACCAGCACCATGATCCCGAACAGCAGCGGATCGCTCCACACCGGCGAGACGTAGAGGCTGGATATCGACTGGATCTGAGTGAGCAGCAGGCCGGCGATCACCGCGCCCTTGATCGAGCCCATGCCGCCGACAATCACCACTGAAAACGCCATCAGAACAAAGTCGCGCCCCATCGTGGGGAAAACCGAGTAGATCGGCGCGAGAAGTACGCCCGACAGCCCGGCGAGGGCTACGCCGAATGCAAACGTCGCGGCGTATACACGCGCCACCGGAACCCCGAGCGAGCCCGCCATGTGCCGATCGAACGCGGCCGCCCGCACCATCGCACCCAGCCGCGTGCGGAACACGATGATCCATACGGCGAAGATCAGCATGCCGCCGAATAGCATCAGGAAGGTGCGGTAGTTGGGGAACACGAGTCCAAGAGCTTCGGTCGCGCCGCCAATCGGTGCGTCGATGCGTAGCGGGTTCGCGCCAAAGATGATCTTCAGGACGTCCTCGAGCACGATGCCGAAACCCAGTGTCAGCAGCAGGGTCAGCGTGTGCCGGTCCTTGCTGTCGAATACGCGCTGGATCAGCAGCCGCTCCGTCGCGTAGCCAACGACGAGCATTCCGGCCGGCACGAGCGCAAGCGTCCACCAGAACGGCATGCCGAGCGCGAGCAGTGCGACGGCAACGTAGGCCCCCAATGCATAGAATTCACCATGTGCCATGTTGATGACGTCGAGCAGGCCAAAGATGATCGTCAGGCCCAGGGCCATCAGGATCACCGCGACGCCGATCGACAACCCGTTAATCATCTGTGGCGACAGTACGAACTGCAGCCAATCGAGGATCTCGGTCATCGTGTTCCTCGGTCGAATGTCCCCGCCCGCAGACGGGGACGACTCTTGCTTCGGTGTAATCAGAACTTCGTGCAGGTATCCGGCCCGATCGCTGCCGCTGCCGGCACCTTGCCGACAATCCGGAATTGGCCGTCGGTCACGCGTACTGCGTACATATCCTGCATCGCCTGATGGTCGCCGCCGCGCATCTTCTTCGTGCCCTGCGGTGTCACCCATTCCAGGTCGCGCATCGCGACGCGCACCTTGTCGGTGTCGGTGCTCTTGGCCTTCTCGACTGCGGCCTTGTAGAAGTACAGCACGCCGTAGGAGTCGGCGCCGTACAGATCGGGCAGCGCCCGATGAGCGGCCTGGAACGCGGCGACGAACTTCTTGTTCTCGGGTGAGTCAATCAGCGGCGAGTAGCCGACCCCGGTAACGAAGCCCTCGGCCGCCTTGCCGATCGCCGGCAGGTTCTGCGACGTGACCGTCCCGCTCGCGCCGACGATCTGCAGGTTGCGGCCCAGCCCGAACTCCGACAATTGCGTGAACAGTCGCACCGTGTCATTGCCGGCGACCGAGGTGTAGATCACGCTGGGTCGTGCGGCGCGAATCTGTCCGAAGTAAGGCGAGTAGTCCTTGTTGTCCAGTGGCGCGAAGATCTCCCCGACTGTCCGCGCGCCCTTGCTTTCGGCAGCGGCCTTGAACGCCGCGACGGTACTGCGACCCATTTCGTAGTCGGGACCAAGATAGAAAACGTTGGCCTGCGGTTTCTCCTTGCTCAGCCACTCCGCGAGCGCCGCTGACTGCATGCCGGCGCGCGCGTTGACGCGAAATACGTTGGGCGAACACTTATCCCCGGTGATCGAGTCGGCGAACGACACGGTCGTCGCGATCAGGCGCTGGTTACGCTCGGCCACCTGGCCCACTGCAAGCGTCGAGCCCGAGTTCACGGTGCCGGTGAGGAAGTCCACTTTGTTCACTTGGAACAGCTTCTCGGCCTTCTGCGTGGCGACGGCAGGGTTGGCCTCTTCGTCCTCGTAAATCAGTTCGATCTTGCGGCCCAGTATTCCGCCGCTGTCGTTGATCTCCTTCGCCGCAAGGTCGAGACCCCACTTCACCTGCTGGCCGATCCCGGCGTAAGTGCCCGATAGCGGTGTCACCACACCGATCTTGATCGGCGGATTCTGGGCAACGGCGGTACCGGCAAGCGCCATTCCCACGGCCAATAGCAGGCATTCGGTCGTTCGTTTCATCGGTGTCTCCTGGTTGTCATTCGCCGTTGAAGTTGGGACGGCGCTTGCTGTGGAAGGCATCGACGCCCTCCGCAAAGTCGTGGGAGCTGCGCAGGCGCGAGTAGCAGTGTCCTTCCAGCTCGATCGCGATCGACAGCGAACTGTCCTCGGTGTCGTTGAGCAGCTTCTTCGCGGTGCGCTGTGCCAGCGGCGAAAACGCGCGCAATTCTTCGCACAGCGAATCGGTGGCCGCTTCTAGGTGCGAATCGGACACGCACTCCGTCGCCACGCCCCAGTCATACGCTTGTTGGCCGGTGATGCGCCGCGAGCGCATCACGATGTCCTTGGTGCGCGTGATTCCAACCATCTTTTGCAGGCGCGCCGAGCCGCCGGAGCCGGGGATCTGACCCAGCTTCTGCTCGGGCAGCGCGTACAGCGTCGTGTCGGTGGCGATCCGGAAGTCGCAAGCGAGTGAGAGTTCGAAGCCCACCCCGAAGCAGTAGCCGCGGTTGGCCGCGATCACCGGCTTGCTGCAACGGGCCGGGGCAGCGACGTTCCACGCGAGCTTGGACACGTGTTCTGGGCTCGCCTGCATGAATCCCTTGATGTCACCGCCACTCGAGAAGTGCTCGCCCGCTGCGCGCAGCACGATCACCCGCACACGCGCATCGGCATCGAGTGCCTCGAACACGACGCGTAGCTGCTCGCGCTGGCGCATGCTGACGACGTTGAATGGCGGGCGGTCGAGTACGATGTCGGCGCGCTCTTGCTCGGCATTCACGACGACGCGAAAGCCGTCGAGGTCGGGCGGCAGCTCGCGTGCCGGGTGCGGCAGATCGTTCAGTTTCATTGCTTATCTCCCTTGGATTGCGGCAGTCGTCCCGTAACGACTGCGCCGCGATGACTGGACGGAAGCGTGCCGAGTCCTGCCCGTAGCCTCTGTCCGCACGGGCCTGAAGATCGGCACAGCGCGCAGGCGGCTCCCATGAAGCGGTCGCCCGCCCGGTCGACCGAACGCGACCGCGCCGAAACGGCCGTTGCCGGCGGCCGCTCCGCTGAGCCGGCCTCGACCACGCGCCGAGTCTCGGCCACTTTCGTCACAGATGGCGTTTCGAGCGAGGCTGCACCGGGAGTTCGCTGCGCAGCGCGCCGCTCAGACCTCGTGAGAGGAACGACCGGTTGTCCGTTGAGACGCAGGTAGAACATCATCAATCCGCGAGCCAACCGGCCAGTTGAAGTGGCGCAGCCGGCTGCAATGCGCGAGCCAGATCGATCTCGGACTCGCCCGGAATGCGCACGCGCGTGAACACGTGCTCGGCGCTCTCGAGCGGCTTCGTCGCGTCGAGGCCCATCTTGGCGCTTATGCCCTGCAGGTGCGGCGGCGGCTTGCCGCCGTGCGAGTGCGCAAAGCGCACGGTGGTGGACGGATCAAGCGGCGAGCCCTGCGCGTCGCCCACGATGACAAGGTCGCGATCGGCCTGGAAGCGCGTGGCAATCGCCCACTCGACCTCTGCCGGGTCGTGCACGTCGACGTCGTCGTCGACCACCACGACATGCTTGACGTCGTAGTGACTGCCGAAGGCGCCGAGGATCACGTTCTTCGGTTGCCCCTCGCGCGTCTTCTTTATCTGCACGAACAGGTGGTAGCGGGCCACGCCGCCGACTGACAGGTGAACGTCGGTGACATTGGGAAAGCTGCGCTGCAGGTGCGCGAGCAGCGTGGCCTCGCGCGGAATCGCACCGAGCAGCAGGTGTTCCATCTCGGCCGGAATGATCGTGTGGAAGATCGGATCGTGGCGGTGGGTGACACAGTCGATCGCGATCACCTCGCGCTCCTCGCGTGCCGAGTAGTACTTCGGAAACTCGCCGAAGGGTCCTTCGGCCTCGCGTACGTGCGGCAGGATGCGGCCCTCGATCACGATCTCGGCGTCGGCCGGCACGCGCACATCGCTGGTCCTGCACTTGACCACGGGCAGCGGCGCACCGTGCAGGCTGCCGGCGATGGTCAACTCGTCGAAGTCGATCGGCGTGATCGCCTGTGACGACAGCGCTGTCAACGGGTCCACCCCGATAGCGATCGCCACGGGCAGTGCGCCGCCCGCTCTCTCGGCGCTTTGGTAGAAGGCATGCAAATGGCGCGGCAACATCAGGATGCCAAGCCGATCGGGTCCGTTGATTTGGATGCGGTTGATCGAGACGTTTTGCACGCCGGTCTTCGGATTGCGCGCGATCACCAAGCCCGCGGTGATGTAGGGGCCGCTGTCGTGCTCGCTGTGCGTAGGGACGGGGAGCAGCTGGGCGATGTCCAGCGGCCGGGCATGGAAGTCGTGCACGACCCGCTGACAGGCGGCCTGCGGGGCTTGAACTTCGCGCCACGGCGTCGGAGCTTCACAGGCCTCGCGAAAGCGCGCCAGCAACTCACTCGGTGGCACGCCCATCGCTTCGGCGATCCACGCACGCTGCGACATGAAGCCCGAGACCACCGGCATCGCGTGCCCGCCCGGCTGTGGGAACAGCACCGCCTGCTTGCCGTCCAGCCGCTTTGCGATGGCTGCGAGCTCGTGCTTGAGATTGACGCCCGATCGTGCGACGGCGAGCCGCTCGCTCGCGGCCAAGTGGCGCAGCCACGCGCGCAAGCTCGTAAAGGGCCGAGCGCTCATTCGGCTCCTCCTCGCGAGTCGGGGCTGGCGCGCTGGTATTCGCCCGCCACCAATTTGCGCCGCAGAAGCTTGCCGACCGGCGACTTCGGAATCTCGCGCACGAACACGTACTCGCGCGGGCGCTTGAAGTTCGCAAGGCCGGACTGCCGGCAGTGAGCGTCTAGCGCCTCGGCCGAGATTTCGTCGTCGCGCGGTTTGACGAAGGCGACCACGCGCTGTCCCCAGCGCTCGTCGCGCAGGCCTGCCACCGCCACCTCGTCCACCGCTGGGTGCAGCGACAGCACCGACTCGATGTCCACCGGCGAGATGTTCTCGCCGCCGCTAATGATCATGTCATCGACGCGCCCGGTAACGTACAGGTCGCCGTCTTCGTCGATGTAACCGGTGTCGCCCGTGAAGTACCAGCCATCCCGCAGCGCCTTGGCGTTCGCATCGGGTCGGTTGTGATAACCCTCGAACGCCTCGTCGCCCGCCAGGTCGGCGATGATCTGGCCTTCTTCCCTGACGGCTGCCAGGTCACTCGGACCGCTGGCATCGAGCTTGACCACGCGTAGCCGCGCATTGATGCCGCTCTTGCCGGCAGAGCCCGGCTTGTCGACGGCGCGCTGGTTGATCGCGAACGTGTAGATCTCGGAACTGCCGTAGTGGTTTACGAACAGATCGGGCTTGAAGGCGGCGTCAAGTCGCGCGAGCAGTGCGTCATGCATCGGCGCGCCTGCGAATCCGAGTTTGCGCACGCTGCTCACGTCGGTGCGCGCGAAGTCGGGGTGGGCGAGCAGGTCGTGATACAGCGTGGGAACCAGGTACAGGTGCGTGACCCGTTCACTCGCGATCGCCGCCAGCGCCGCACGTGCATCGAACTTGGGCATGCAGATGAAACGTCCGTCGACCAGCGCGAGCGCAAGCAGCGAGCGCACGCCCATCGTGTGATACAGCGGCATCACGCCTAGCGTGCGCTCGCCGTAGCCGTAGAGGTTCTGCGCGACGTGCGCCAGTGCGGCCGCGCGTTCGGCGCGATGCCGGCGCGGCACGCCTTTGGGCTTGCCGGTCGTACCGGATGTGTAGAGCATCAACGACAGATCGTCGGCATTTGCCTGCGGGGCGGGCGCTTGGTCCGGTCTCAGCCACTGCTCCAGCGCATGCTGGGCGCCGGCAGCGCCGTTCAGACCGACGCGCACCACGCGCTGCGCGAGCGCGGACTCGGCGACGGCCGCCTCGACGACCGGTTCGTACACGATTACTTTCGCTGCCGAGTCCTGTAGGCAGTAGTCGATCTCTTCACCTTTGGCGCGCCAGTTCACCGGCGTAACGATCACGCCGGTGAACTGGCACGCCCAGT
>DATLZG010000494.1:0-2802 GCA_035574095.1 Burkholderiaceae bacterium
CGCAGCGCGTGGCCGGTGTCCGCCTCGAAACGCGCCAGATCGTCCGGCGTGTCGATGTCGAGCCGATAGCGCCGGTTGTCGGTATCCAACCAGCGCACGCGTTCCGGATGCGCGGCGCGCCACTTGCGGCACGCGAGGTCGGCCGCGCCCGCCAGCCACTGCTCGCGCAGCGCGGCGTCGAAGATGATCGGATTGCCGGGCTGCGGCGGCTCTTGTCCGCCGGCGACGCGCGGCACCACCATCTGCGCGTCGCCGCGCTTCTTGAAGGCGCCGATCAGCGCGACGATGTCCTCGGCGTCGATCAACGGCTGGTCCGCCAGCGCGACGATCACCGCATCGAGGCGCGGCGACAGCGCGCGCAGGCCGACGCGCACCGACGTGGCCTGCCCTTCGTCGGGCACCGGATTGCGCACGATGGTGATCGGAAAGTGCGCGATCGCGGCTTCGACGGCGTCGGCGTGATGGCCGAGCACGACCGCCACTTCATCGACACCGGCGCCGGACAGCGCGATCAACTGGCGCGTGATCAGCGGCACGCCGCCCAGTTCCAGCAGCGCCTTCGGGCGCCCGCCGAGCCGCGATCCGGCACCGGCGGCGAGCAGCACCGCGCCCACCGTCGTGCGCGCATACAGTCCATTCGCTTTCAGCAGACACCCCATAGGACCTCCAACCGACCTCTCAATGCAGGGCGTCGATCACCGCCGGCAGCGCCGCGCGCAGCGCGGCCAGATCGCCCGCCGGCGCCAGCAAATCCAGATACGGCAGCGCCGCCTGCATGCCTTGCGACACCGGCGCATAGTCGGGCCGGCCGCTCAGCGGGTTGAGCCAGACGATGCGGCGCGCGCGCCGCTTGAGCCGCGCCAGCACGTCCGCCAGGAGCTGCGGCTCGCCGGTGTCGTAGCCGTCGCTGAAGATCAGCAAGGCCGTGCGCGAGTGCACGAGGCGCGCGGCGTGCTCGCGGTCGAACTGCGAAAGGCTTTCGCCGATGCGCGTGCCGCCGCCCCAGCCCTGCGCCAGCAGATGCAGCCGCTCCTGCGCCCGCCACGGGTCGGGGTCGGCGAGCGCCTCCGATACGCCGGTGATGCGCGTGTGAAAGATGAAGCTGTAGACGTCGGCCAGTTCCGCCGCCAGCGCGCGCGCCAACCGCAGGTAGAAAAAGCTGTACAGCGCCATCGAGCGGCTGACGTCGATCAGCAGCACCAGCCGCGGGCGCACGCGCCGGCGATCCCTGAACGCCAGCTCGAACGGCACGCCGCCGCTGGCCACGCTGCGCCGGATCGTGGCCGGCAGATCGAGCCGCCGCCCGCGCCGCGCCCGCGCTTCGCGGCGCAGCCGGATGCGCTTCAGTTGCCGCGCGAAGCGCCGCATCAGCGCCTCGACGTCGAGCGCGTGTTCGCGCTCGGTCAGAGAGCGAAAGTCCGTCGAGTGCAGCGCCTCGTGCCGGCTGGCCGCGCGGCGCGGGCGCAGCGCGTCGCGATCGTCCGTTTCGGTGCCGTCGCCCTGCGCCTCGTGCGGCAGGCCGTCCTGCCAGCCGCCGGCCGCTTCGCGCCGTTGCGGCCGCTGCCAGCGGTTCGGCGGCAGGAACCAGGCCGCGAACAGCTCGTCGAAGCGCCGCCATTCGTCGGCGCGGCCGCACAGCAAGGCGCGCAGGCTGAAGCGCAGCAAATCGGCGTCGAGCACGCCCACCCGCTGCGCCACCGTCATCACGTCCACCGCATCGCCGCCGCCCACCGCGAAGCCATTGGCGCGCAGGAAGGCCGGAAAGCCGCTCAGCCGCGCGGCGAGGCCGTTGGCGAGCGGCGAGTCGTGCGCATTCATGAGGCGGCCGCCAGGCGCGCGACGACTTCGCGCGGCAGCGCGGCGCGGTCTTCGCGCGTCTTGATCAGGGCGCTCAGCGTTTCCATGATCCGCTCGGCGCCGGCCGCCTCGAGCGTCGAAATCCCCAGCCGCAGCAGCGCCGCGGTCCAGTCCAGCGTTTCGGCGATGCCCGGCTTTTTCTGCAGCTCCATGCGCCGCACGGCCTGCACGAAGGCGACGATCTGCTGCGCCAGCGCGTCGGCCACCGCCGGCGCCTTCTTGCGCACGATCGCCAGCTCTTTGTCGTAGTCCGGATAGTCGATGTACTGGTACAGGCAGCGCCGCCGCAGCGCATCCGACAGCTCACGCGTGCCGTTGGAGGTGATCACGACCAGCGGGCGCGTCGTTGCGCGCACGGTGCCGAGCTCGGGGATCGACATCTGGAAGTCCGACAGGAGTTCCAGCAGATACGCCTCGAAGGCCTCGTCGGCGCGGTCGATTTCGTCGATCAGCAGCACCGGCGGCGCGTCGCAGGTGATCGCCTCCAGCAGCGGGCGCTTCAGCAGATAGCGCTCGGAGAAGATGTCCTGCTCTTTCTGCGCCAGGCCGCGCTCGTCGTGCTCGAGCAGCTTGATCGCCAGCAACTGGCGCTGGTAGTTCCACTCGTACATCGCCGCGTGCGCGTCCAGCCCCTCGTAGCACTGCAGCCGGATCAGCCGCGCGCCGCGCACGGCGGCCAGCACCTTCGCGACTTCGGTCTTGCCGACGCCGGCGTCGCCTTCCAGCAGCAGCGGGCGGCCCAGATCCTGCATCAGCAGCAGCGCGGCCGCGAGGCTGGGCTCGGCGATGTAGCCGGCGCGCGCCAGATCCTCTTGCAGCGCGGCCAGCGCGAGCGCCCGTTCGGCGTTCATGCGCGCTTGGCGGCAAACAGCGAGCGCAGCCAGTCGCGCAGCATCGCCCAGACGAGCGCCAGCGCGTTGAGCGGCTTCGCCTGCGGCACCGGCG
>DATLZG010000495.1:0-5971 GCA_035574095.1 Burkholderiaceae bacterium
GGCTACGCGGCGGCGGTGCTGGCACAGGTGTTCGGTACCGTGTACTCGATCGAACGACTGCGCGCGCTGCACGAGCGCGCGCGCGCGAACCTGCGCCCGCTGCGGCTGCTGAATCTGCACCTCGTCTACGGTGACGGCAGACAGGGCCTGCCCGCGCAGGCACCGTTCGACGCGATCGTCGCCGCGGCCGCGAGCGCGGAAGTGCCGCCGGCTTGGGTGGCGCAACTCGCCGCCGGCGGTTGCATCGTCGCGCCAATCGGCGATGACGCCCAGCGGCTGACCGTCGTTACCCGCGACAGGTCCGGCCGTGCGCAGCGGCACGACGCCGGCGAGGTGTTCTTCGTTCCGCTGCGCTCGGGGGTGCAATGAGTCTGCGACCGCGCTCGGTCTTTCGCCTGTTGTTGTCGGCCTCGCTGGCGTGCGTGCTGGCCGCGTGCACCGTACGCGGCGTGCGCGAAGCGCCGATCGTGGACAAGTCGAAGCCGCCGGCCAGTACGAGCACGCCGGCGCCGACAGCGGCTCCCGCGGCTACGGCGCCCGCGCAACGCGCTGCGACCAACGGTACGTACGTCGTGCAGCGTGGCGACACGCTATACAGCATCGCAGTCGCGTTCGGTCAGGACTATCGCGATCTGGCGCGCTGGAACAACCTGGAGGATCCGACGAAACTCGCTGTCGGCCAGACGTTGCGCGTCGTGCCGCCCGAGGGCGAATCGCCCGGTGTCGTCGTCGGCGTGGTGGCGGTGAATCCGAGCGCGCCGACCGAGACCCGGCCGCTCGAACCGACGCCCGTTCCCGTCGCGCCAGCGGTCGCGCCGCCAGCCGCGCCGACCGCGCAGGCGAGCGAACCGGCGCCCGCGCCGAAACCGACGCCGGCGCCGGCGAAGCCGGCGGTCGCCGAATCGGGTTTGCTTTGGCAATGGCCCGCTGCCGGCAAGGTGATCGTACCGTTTGCCGAGGGCCGCAGCAAAGGCATCGGCATCGCCGGCGCCGAAGGCGATCCGGTACTGGCGGCGGGCGACGGCGAAGTCGTGTACAGCGGCAGCGGTCTGCGCGGCTACGGCAACTTGGTGATCATCAAGCACAGCGACGACTTCATTTCGGCCTACGCACACAACCGGCAGATCCTGGTCAAGCAGGGGCAGGCGGTGCGGCGTGGGCAGAAGATCGCCGAACTGGGCAAGACCGATACGACGGTGCCCAAGCTGCACTTCGAGATCCGGCATCGCGGAAAGCCGGTCGATCCGCTGCGCTATCTGCCGCCGCGATGACGCCCACGCTTTGTTTCGACATCGAGACCGTGCCTGACGTGGACGGCTTGCGCCGGCTGCGCCCAGAGTGGGCGCAGCTCGACGTCGCCGAGGTGGCGGCGCGCGCAATGGCCGAGCGGCGCGAGCGCACCGGTACGGACTTTCTGCCGCATCACCTGCAGCGCATCGTCGCGATCGGTTGCGCGTTTCGGGACGACAGCGGTCTGCGCGTGCGCTGCCTCGGCACCGAAACCGACGGCGAGGCCAAGCTGATCCACGATTTCTTCCGCCTGATCGAGCGCTATACCCCGCAGCTCGTCAGTTGGAACGGCGGCGGCTTCGATCTGCCGGTGCTGCACTACCGTGGGCTGATGCACGGTGTGACGGCCGCGCGCTACTGGGAGTTCGGCGACGATGACCGCGACTTCCGCTACAACAACTACGTGAACCGCTATCACACGCGGCACCTCGACCTGATGGACCTGCTGGCGCTGTACCAGCCGCGCGCCGCCGCACCGCTGGACGACATCGCGCGTCTGTGCGGCTTCGCCGGCAAGCTCGGCATGGACGGCGCGCGCGTGTGGGACGCGTATCGCGGCGGACAGCTGGCGGCGATCCGCAGCTACTGCGAGACCGACGTCGTCAACACGTACCTCGTGTACTGCCGCTTCCAGAAAATGCGCGGCCACGTCGACGAGCGCGCTTACGCGGCGGAACTCGACCTCGTGCGTGCGACGCTGCGGGAGCTGGACGGCGCGCACTGGCGCCAGTTTCTCGCCGCTTGGCCGGGCGCGTGACGACGGCAACGATCGACCTCGAGATCGAGTCGCTCGATCTCGAAGGCCGCGGCATCGCCCATCGCGACGGCAAAGTCGTTTTCGTCGAGGGCGGGCTGCCGGGCGAGCGTGTGCGGGCCGGCGTCGTGCGCAGCAAACCCAGCTACGACGTGGCGCGGGTGGTCCAAATACGCCGGGCGAGCCCGCAGCGCGTGCAGCCGCGCTGCCCGCATTTCGGTCTACAGCCGGGCGCTTGCGGCGGCTGCTCGATGCAGCATCTGGAGCCGCGCGCACAATTGGCGGTCAAGCAGCGGGCGTTGGAGGACAGCCTTTGGCACTTGGCGCGGCTGCGGCCCGAAGTGCTGCTGCGGCCGGTCGCCGGCCCGGCCTGGAACTATCGCTACCGCGCGCGGCTGTCGGTGCGGTTCGTCGCCAAGAAGGGCGGCGTGCTGGTCGGCTTCCACGAGCGCGCGAGCAGCTATGTCGCCGACATGAGCGAGTGCCACGTGCTGCCGGAACGCATCGGCGCGCTGCTGGTGCCGCTGCGCGAGCTGATCGGTACCCTGTCGATCCGGGATCGGTTGCCGCAGATCGAGTTGGCCGCCGCTGACGAGTCCCCGGCGGCTCGCTTCATTCTTGTCCTGCGCGTTCTGCAGCCACCGTCGCGCGCGGATCTGCAGGCGCTTGCCGCATTCGAGCGGGAACAGGGCGTCGAGTTCTGGCTACAGCCGGGCGGCCCGGATACCGCGGTGCCGCTGCAGCCCGAGCGCGCGCGTTCTCTGCAGTTGCGCCTGAGCGAACACCAGGTCACGCTGCCGTTCGGGCCGACCGACTTCACGCAAGTCAACCCGGCGGTCAACGAGGTGCTGGTGCGGCGCGCGGTTAGGTTGCTGGCGCCACGGCCGACTGACCGTGTGATCGATTTCTTCTGCGGCCTCGGCAACTTCACGCTGCCGCTGGCGCGCCGCGCCGTGCACGTGCTGGGAATCGACGGCAATGCCGCGCTGCTGGAGCGTGCCCGCCAGGCAGCCGCCGTGCACGGTCTGCAGACGCGCGCGAGCTTCATCGCGCGCAACTTGTTCGAGTGGACGAGCGACGACTGGGACGAACTGGCCCGCGATGCCGATGGCGTGCTGCTGGACCCGCCGCGCGAAGGGGCGCTGGCGGTCGCGCGGTCGCTGGCCGCCGCGCGTCGGCGGCCGCGTCGGGTCGTCTACGTCTCCTGCAACCCGGCCACGCTGGCGCGCGACTGCGCGGTGCTGTGCCACGAAGGGGGCTGGACGCTGCGCGCCGCCGGCGCGGTCAACATGTTTCCCCACACCTCGCACGTGGAGTCGATCGCGGTGCTCGAGCCGCATTGAGGGGCGCCGCGTGCTAACATGCCGGCCCCGCGCAAGGCCTTAATTTCTTGGAGTTTTTGGCGTGTTTGCCGGCGCTGGCGAGCCGCGGTTCCCGACTCCAAGCATCCAACTCGACTGGAACCTTCATGGCGATCGAAAGAACCCTTTCCATCATCAAACCCGATGCTGTGGCGAAGAACGTCATCGGCCAGATTTACTCGCGCTTCGAGCAGGCCGGACTGAAGATCGTCGCCGCGCGCATGCTGCATTTGTCGCGCGCCGATGCCGAGGCCTTCTATGCGGTGCACCGCGAGCGGCCGTTTTTCAAGGCTCTGGTCGACTTCATGGTGTCCGGTCCGGTGATGGTGCAGGTGTTGGAGGGCGAGAATGCGATCGCCAAGAACCGTGACCTGATGGGCGCGACCGACCCGAAGAAGGCGGCGCCTGGCACGATTCGCGCCGACTTTGCCGACAGCATCGACGCCAATGCGGTGCACGGTTCGGATGGTGCCGACACGGCGCGCACGGAAATCGCCTTCTTCTTTCCGACGATGAACATCTACTCGCGTTAGCCGGGTTCGATGACGCGCGTCAATCTGCTCGAACTGGATGCCGCCGCTCTGACGGCTTTCGTCGAAACGCTCGACGAAAAGCCGTTTCGCGCGCGCCAGTTACTGCGCTGGATCCACCAGCGCGGAGCGGGCAGTTTCGACGCGATGACCGATCTGGCGAAGTCGCTTCGCGGCAAGCTGACCGAGCGCGCGCAGATCGCGGCCCCGGCCGTCGTGCGCGACACGACAGCCGCCGACGGCACGCGCAAATGGCTGCTCGACGTCGGTGGCGGTAACGCGATCGAAACGGTATTCATCCCCGCGGACGAGCGCGGCACCCTGTGCGTTTCGACGCAGGCGGGCTGCGCGATGGCGTGCGCGTTCTGCGCCACCGGCCGGCAGGGTTTCAATCGCAATCTGACGACGGCGGAGATCATCGGCCAGTTGTGGCTGGCCGAGCACGCGCTGCGCGGCGCGAACGGCGAACGCGCGATCTCCAACGTCGTGCTGATGGGGATGGGCGAACCGCTGCAGAACCTCGACGCGGTGATCCCGGCGCTGCGACTGATGCTCGACGACAACGCCTACGGCTTGTCGCGGCGGCGCGTGACGGTTTCGACCAGCGGGTTGGTGAGGCAGATGGACAAACTGGCTGCGCAGTGCCCGGTGGCGCTGGCGGTGTCGCTGCATGCGCCGAACGACGCTCTGCGCGATCAACTGGTGCCGCTGAACCGCAAGCATCCGCTGCGCGATCTGATGGCCGCGTGCCGGCGTTACCTGAAAGTCGCGCCGCGCGATTTCATCACCTTCGAATACGTGATGCTGGACGGCGTCAACGATAGCGACCAGCACGCGCGCGAACTGATCGCGCTGGTCGCCGACGTGCCGTGCAAGTTCAATCTGATCCCGTTCAATCCATTCCCCGGCAGCGGAATGCGCCGTTCGAGCGCGCAACGGATCCGCGCGTTCGCGCAGATTCTCGCCGACGCGGGCATCGTGACGACGACGCGCAAGACGCGCGGCGACGACATCGACGCCGCCTGCGGCCAGCTCGCGGGCGCGGTGCAGGACCGCACGCGGCTGCGGGCGCGCGCGAACCGACTGCCGGCGCTGGTGGCGGCGTCGTGAGGCGGGCGATGCGCCGGGCATACGCGATCGTGGTGTCGGTGGCGGCCGGGTTGCTCGGCGCCGCATGCACGACCACGACCGAAGTGAACGGCCAACCGGTCGCCGCGACACAGACGGCGACTGCGGCGGCCGAAGCCGACACCCGCAAACGGGCGTCGATCCGTCTGCAGCTCGCGGCGACTTACTACCAGAAGGGGCAGTTCAACGTCGCCCTCGAGGAAGTGCAGCGCGCGCTGCAGCTCGATCCCGATTACGCCGACGCGTACTCGCTGCTCGGGCTGATCAACATGGACCTTGGCAAGCACGGCGAGGCCGAGGCCAACTTCCAGCGCGCGTTGCGCTTGGACGGTGAGAATGCCGAGCTGCTGAACAACTACGGCTGGTTCCTGTGCCAGAGCGGACGCGAACGCGAAGCGATCGAGTATTTTCGCCGCGCCGCCGCCAGTCGGTTGTACGCCACGCCGGCGATGCCGATGCGCAACGCCGGTATCTGTTCGCTGCGCATCGGTGACGCCAAGGCGGCGGAGGAATTCCTGCGACGCGCGTTCGAGCTCGACGCGGCGAACCCGATCACCAAGTATCACTTGGCGCGCCTGTATCTGAGGAACAAGCAGCTGGACCGCGCGCGTTTCTACTATGGCCTGCTGCCGCGCGGCGCGGAGGCGAGCGCGGAGGTGCTGTGGCTCGGCGTACGGCTGGCGCGCGCCGAAGGAGATGTGCGGACCGAACGCGAGCTGGCCGCCGAGCTGCGGCGGCGCTTTCCGGATTCGCGCGAGGCGGCGGCGCTGCGCCGCGAGGCGTTCGATGACTGACGTCGAGGCTCCCGTTGCGGCCGCGCCCGCTGCTACCACGTTCGGCCGCCGCCTTGCGGCCGAACGCGAGCGGCTGGGCCTGTCGGTCGCCGATATCGCGGCGCGCCTGCGGCT
>DATLZG010000496.1:0-2534 GCA_035574095.1 Burkholderiaceae bacterium
GGGCCTGGCCCTGCTCAGGCAGGAAGAGCGCGGCATGCTGCTGAACGTGATCGCCGGCGGCTATTCGGCGCTCGGCGCGTCCGACGACGCGTTCGCCTACATGTACCAGGCGCTGCGCGAGTCCAGCGCCACGCGCAACCACGGCTTCGATGTCGTGCTGTACAACAACCTGGCGCACGAGTTGATGCAACTGGGCGACTACCACGAAGCGCTGCGCTACCTCGAAGAAGGCATCGAACGCTGCGCGCGGCTGAACAACCCGTACCTGCTGCGCACGCTGCTGGCGAACCGCGTCGCCTGCCTGACCGATCTCGGCCGGCCGCGCGCCGCCGTGCCCGATCTGCACCGGTTGCTCGAACTGCCGACCGAAGTCAGGGGCGCGCAGCTCGAAACGATGGCGATCGCCGCGTTGCGCGCGGGCGAAACGGCGCTCGGCGCCGAACTGGTCGAGCGCGGTAACGCGATGCTGGCGGCCGACGCGGGCGCGGACGAACGTACCGAGATGACGGTCGCGGTGGCCGACCTGCTGCGCGCGCAGGGGCGCGTGGCTGCAGCGGCGGCGCGCCAGGAAGCGGCGCTGCCGTTGCCGGCGGAAGGGCTGAGCCTGCGCGTGCGCTGTCTGTTCTTCCAAACGTTGGCCGACTGCCACGAGGCTTTGGGCGATTCCGCGCGCGCGCTGGCGCACCTGCGCACGTGGCAGCGGTTGCACCTCGAGCGCGCGCAGCTCGCTTCGCAGGCGCACTATCAGGCGGCGTCGCTGCAGACCGAACTGCTGCGCCTGCAGCACGAGCGCGACGAAATCGAAGCCAGGCGCCGCTCCACCGAACGCGCAAGGGTGGAACTGGAGGCGATCAACCGGGCGCTGGCGGAAAAGATCGCCGAAGTGCAGTCGCTGCAGGCGGCGCTCAAAGAACAGGCGGTGCGCGACTTCCTGACCGGGCTGTTCAACCGCCGCCATCTAAACGACGTGCTGCCGGCGATGTTCGCGCTGGCGCGCCGCGACGATCTGCCGCTGGCGGTCGCGATCGTCGATCTGGACCGTTTCAAGGAGGTCAACGACCGCTACGGCCACGCCGCCGGCGACCGCGTGCTGGCCGCGTTCGGCGAACTGCTCGGCAAGCGGCTGCGCAAGAGCGACATCGCGTGCCGCTATGGCGGCGAGGAGTTCTGCCTTCTTTTGCCGCACACCGAAGCGCAGGCGGCGCGCGGCAAGATCGCCGCGCTCGCCAAGCTGTGGCGCACCGCTTCGTTCGCGCTCGAAGGCGCGACGCTGAGCGGGCAGACGTTTTCCGCCGGCATCGCCGACTCGCGCCTGGTACCGGAGTCCGCGGAAGCGCTGCTGAAAGCGGCCGACGCGTCCGTGCTGCAGGCGAAGCGGCTCGGCCGCAATCGGCTGGTGCTGGCCGCGCCCGGCGCGATTGCCGGGCCAGCAGCCGGTGCCGGTCGATGAGGCCGGTCGTCCAGCGGTCGCCTCCGCCGTAGCCAATGCGACGGACGGGTGCAACGGCAGCCCTAATCGAGCTTTAGGCGGCACGCCGCGGTGCCGAAAATCGTCGGTAACCGATCAAAGTCCCTTGGCCATGCCGACATGCGCCCCACCGCCCGCCCGTCGCCCGCGCGCGTGGTTCAGGTGCGCGCTGGCGGCGTTTCTCGTGGCCGCAACCGCCGCCGTGGCCGCGCCGCTCGAGCTGCGCGGCGACGCCGGGTTTCACGATGCGTGGCCGCAGCTGCGCGCTTTGGCCGATCCGAGCGGCGCGCTGACGGTCGAACAGGCGCGCGCACGGTTGTCCGAGTTCGCGGCACCGAATACGCCGCGCGCCAATTTCGGCGTGCGCCGCGATGCCCTCTGGCTGCACTTGCCGCTGCGCGTCGCCGCCGACGGCGGCGGCGACTGGGTGTTGAGCGTGGAATACCCATCGCTGGATCGCGTCGACGTCTATCTGTTCGCCGGCGAGCGGCTTCTGCAGGCGCACACACTGGGACGTGTCATGCCGCAGGCCGGACATCGTCTCCCCGGGCGTGCGCACGCGCTGCAACTGCGGCTCGCGCCCGCGCAGTCCTACGACCTGCTGCTGCGGGTGCAGACGCAGAGCACGGCCATCGTTCCCGTCTATCTGATCCGCACCGCGCAGTACCTGGAGCGCGAGGCGCAGGTGCAGCTCGTGCAGGGGCTGCTGGCGGGCGTGGGGCTGTGCCTGATCGTCTACAGCCTGGCGCAGTGGCTGACGCTGCGCGAACGCATGTTCCTCGACTATGCGGGCATGGTGTTCGGCATGACCGCGTTTTTCTTCACGCTCAACGGGCTCGGCCCGCAGCATCTGTGGCCGGACAGTGCCGCCCCGACGACCAGGGTGCTGCTGGTCTCGCTGCTGCTGGCGGTGGCGGCCGGGAGTCTCTTTGTCGAGCGCGCGCTTTCATTGCACGAAGTCAGCCGCCGGCTGGTGCGGTTGCTACGGCTGACCGCGGCGGTGGCGAGCGTGGTCGCGGTGGCCTTCCTGGCCGGCGCGATCGACTACCGCACCGCGCAGGGCGCG
>DATLZG010000497.1:0-6172 GCA_035574095.1 Burkholderiaceae bacterium
AGCCGGTAGCGCGCGAGCAGCGGAATGCCGGCCAGCATCGTCGCGGCGGCGAGCGCCACCGCGGCCGGCACCGACGCGGCGGCGGCAACCGCGCCCCACAGCGCGCCGCCGGCGGCGACCGCGCCGTTCAACGTCATGAAGTAGATCGCCAGCGAACGCGCGCGCACCCAGCCCGGCGCGACCGCCTGCGCGACGATCTGCAGGCTGGACAGCGTGCCGAGCCAGGCCGCGCCGGCCAGCGGCATCGCCGCCAGCAGCCACAGAAACTCGCGCGTGATCGCCGCCACGATCAGCGTCAGCGCGAACGCGACCGCCGACACCGCGACCACCGCGTCGTGCGAATGGCGGGCGCGGAAACGCGGCAGATACAGCGCGCCGGCCACCGCGCCGATGCCGAGCGCGGTCAGCAGCAGCGCATAGCCGTACGGGCCGGAAAAAGTGGAGCCGCGCGCGATCACCGGCGCCAGCGCGAAGATCGCCGCCGCCGGAACCGAAAACCCGGCGCAGCGGATCAGCACCGCCTGAAAAGCCGGCTCCTCGCGCGTGAAGCGCAGGCCCGATTTCATCGCCGACACGAAGCCCTCGGGCGCGAGCCGCGGCTCGGGGCGCACGCGCTTCCAGCGCGCCAGCACGATCAGCATCACGACGAACGACAGCGCGTTCAATGCGAACGCCAGCGCCGGATGCCCGAGCGTCAGGATGGCGCCGCCCAGCGCCGGCCCCACCGCGCGCGACAGATTGAACGACACCGCGCCGAGCGCCACCGCCGGCGCCAAGTGCCCGCGCGGCACGATGTCGGCGATGTTGGCCGACCACGCCGGAATGAACATCGCCCAGGTGACGCCGAGCAGGAAGGTCAGCAACAGCAGCAGCGGCGCCGACAGCGCGCCCGCCGCGGTCACCAGCGCCAGCAGCCCGGTGACGACGGCGCCGGCGATCTGGGTGCCGATCAGGATCGCGCGCCGATCGACGATGTCGGCCAGCGCGCCGGCCACCAGCGCGAGCGCGAAGCTCGGCGCGGTCAGCGCCACCTGCACCAGCGCCACCATCAGCGGCGAGGACGACAGATTGGTCATCTCCCAGCCGGCGGCGACGTTCTGCAGCCAGGTGCCGAGGTTCGACCCCAGGCTCGCTAGCCACAGCGCGCGAAACAGCGGCTGCGCGAGCGGCGCCCACGGTCCGACGAACTGAATGCGCGTCAGCGCCTGCGCCATCGCGGGCTCAGAAGCCGTCAATCGTTCTGCTGCGCGGCCCGCTGGCGTCGTTGCGCGACGCTCGGGCTTCGCCTATCCGCTCGATATGTCTGGGCCCTGCGCTGCCTGCGCCTAGCCAGCGGGCCGCTCGCGACGAAATCTTCACGGCTTCTCAGCCGCGCGGCGCGGCGGCGCGATACACGGGCGCCAGTTCGTCGACGTTGTCGCGCAGCATGCGCTCGTACTCGCCGGCGTAGTACGCCGCCGCCTCGGCGAGCGTCGGCTGCGTGTTCTCGTCGCGCGTCAGCCAGACGAACGCGTTGTAACGCGCGGCCGCGTACATCATGGCGGCGCGCACCCAGTCGCGCGGATAGCGGTCGTTCAGCTCGTTGGCGAGCTGCACGAAGCGGTCGGCGGCGTCGAGGAATTCGGGCGGGATGCCGTGGCGGGTTTGGCTCATGGCGGGAAGTCTACGCGGCGCGTTCGGATACATTCGCGCCGTCCCGCGCGCGAGAACGGAGGAGCCATGCTCGACCTGCTGGTGAAGAACGCCAATCTGCCCGACGGCCGCATCGGGGTGGATCTCGCGGTGCGCGACGGCCGCTTCGTCGAGGTCGCCCCGGCGATCGCCGCGCCGGCGGCGGCCACGCTGGACGCCGGCGGGCTGCTGGTGTCGCCGCCGTTCGTCGATGCGCATTTCCACATGGACGCGACGCTAAGCTACGGCCTGCCGCGCGTGAACGCCAGCGGCACGCTGCTCGAGGGCATCGCGCTGTGGGGCGAGCTGAAGCCGCTGCTGACGGCGGAGGCGATCGCCGCACGCGCGCTCGCCTACTGCGACTGGGCGGTCGCCAAGGGGCTGCTGGCGATCCGCTCGCACGTCGACACCTGCGATCCGCGCCTGCTGGCGGTCGAGGCGCTGCTGGACGTGAAGAAGCGCGTGGCGCCGTATCTGGACCTGCAGTTGGTGGCGTTCCCGCAGGACGGCGTGCTGCGTTCGCCGCACGGCCTGGACAACCTGCGCCGCGCGCTGGACCAGGGCGTCGACGTGGTGGGCGGCATTCCGCACTTCGAGCGCACGATGGCCGCCGGCGCCGAGAGCGTGCGCCTGCTGTGCGAGGAAGCCGCGCGCCGCGGGCTGCGGGTGGACATGCACTGCGACGAGACCGACGATCCGCTGTCGCGCCACATCGAGACGCTCGCCTACGAGACGCAGCGGCTCGGGCTGCACGGGCGCGTGACCGGCTCGCATCTGACCTCGATGCACTCGATGGACAACTACTACGTGTCCAAGCTGATCCCGCTGATGGCCGAAGCCGGCGTCAGCGCGGTGGCCAATCCGCTGATCAACATCACGATCCAGGGCCGGCACGACACCTACCCGAAGCGGCGCGGCATGACGCGCGTGCCGGAGCTGCTGGCCGCCGGCATCGACGTCGCGTTCGGCCACGACTGCGTGCTGGACCCGTGGTACCCGCTCGGTGCCGCCGACATGCTCGAGGTCGCGCACATGGGGCTGCACGTGGCGCAGATGACCGGCGTCGAGGCGATGCGGCAGTGTTTCGCCGCGGTGACCACCACGCCGGCGAAGATCCTGGGGCTGGACGGCTACGGTATCGCGCCCGGCTGCTACGCGGACTTCGTGCTGCTGCAGGCGCGCGATCCGATCGAAGCGATCCGCGTGCGCGCCACGCGCCTGGCGGTGTACCGGCGCGGCAAACCGATAGCGCGCACGCCCGCGGCGACCGCGACGCTCGAGCTGCCGGGCCGGCCGCGCCAGGTGGACTTTCTGCGGCCTGCCGCCTAAGGCACCCCGGCGCGCGGTGCTGCCGCCACTTCGCAGCCGGGCGTGACGAGCCGACAACTGCAGGCTGGACGAGACCCGATGGACCGACTTTTCTTCGCGCTCGGCGCCGTCAGCGGCGCGATCGGCGTGGCCGCCAGCGCGCTCGGCGCGCACGCGCTGAAGGCGCGGCTCGCGCCCGAGTTGCTGGCCGCGTTCGAAACCGGTGCGCGCCAGCAACTGGTGCACGCGCTCGCTCTGCTGGCCGTCGCATGGGCGCTGACGCGGTGGTCGAGCGCGGCGATCGCCGCCGGCGGCTGGTGTTTCGTCGCCGGCACGCTGGCCTTCAGCGGCAGCCTGTACGCGCTGGCGCTGACCGGCGTGCGCGGCTTCGGCCTGATCACGCCGTTCGGCGGCGTGGCCTTGATCGCCGGCTGGCTGCTGCTGGCTTGGGGCGCGTGGTCGGCGCGCGGTCCCTCCGGCTGAGCGCGCGACCGCAGGCTTCACCCCGAGCGCACGCGCGCCCCGATCACTTTCGCCAGCACGTCGCGCAGCCGCTGCGCGTCGAACGGCTTGGAGATGAATTCGTTCATGCCGGCGGCGAGGCTTTGCTGCTGCTCGCTGGCGAGCGCGGCGGCGGTCAGCGCGATGATCGGCAGTTCGTCCCGGTCGTAACGCTTGCGCAGTTCGATCGTCGCTTCGTGCCCGCTCATCACCGGCATGTGCACGTCCATCAGCACGGCGTCGAAACGGCCCTGCGCGCGCTCGACGGCGGCGATGGCCTGCGCGCCGTCGTGCGCCTGCTCCACTTCGACGCCCCAGTTCCTTAGGAAGGTTTCGGCGATCAGGCAGTTGACCGGGTTGTCCTCGACCAGCAGCACGCGCCGCCCGCGCAGATCGTCGTAGGCCTCGCCCTTCGGTTCGGCCGGCGGCGTGGTGGGCGCGACCTCCGGCAGCGGCAGTTCGGCCCAGAAGGTGCTGCCGCAGCCAGGGACGCTGTCCACACCGACGCGCCCACCCATCAGCTCGGCCAACTGGCGGCAGATCGACAGACCGAGCCCGGTGCCGCCGTAGCGCCGCGTCGTCGAGGCATCGGCCTGTACGAACGGTTCGAACAGCCGCGCGCAGGTCGCTTCGTCCAAGCCGATGCCGGTATCGGTCACCGCCAGCCGCACCGCGCCGTTGCGCCGTTCGACCTCGATCGTTACGGAACCGCGCTCGGTGAACTTGATCGCGTTGGACACGAAGTTGACCAGGATCTGGCGCGTGCGCATCGGATCGCCGCGTACGTGCTGCGGCACGTCGGGCGCGACGCGCAGCGTGAACGCCAGGCTCTTGGCCGCCGCCAGCTCGCGGTAGCCGGCGAAGACGTCGGCGGTCAGCGCGTGCAGGTCGAAATCGGTCGCCTCCAACGTCAGCTTGCCGGCCTCGATCTTCGACAGGTCGAGGATGTCGTTGATGATGGCCGCCAGCGCCTGCGCGCTGTCGTGGATGCGCTGCAGGTATTCGCGCGCGCGCTGCGCATCGACGTCCGGCGCCAGCGCCAGCTTCGCCAGCCCGAGCAGGCCGTTGAGCGGCGTGCGGATCTCGTGGCTGGTGTTGGCGAGAAACGCGCTCTTGGCGCGGCTGGCGGCCTCTGCCGCTTCCTTGGCCCGCGCCAGCGCTTCGGCGGCGGCGCGCCGCTCGGTGATGTCCTCCGCGATCCAGATCGTGCCGCCGGTGGCGGGATTCAGGCGATCGACGACGCGCGCCCGCAGATGGCACCAGAACAGCGTGCCGTCGCGCCGGCGCACCAGCCGCTCGAGGTCCACCGGCTCGGCGCGCGCCAGCTTCGGGCCGGCGATGCGGCCGATCTCCTCGTAGTCCTCGGCCGAGGGCCAGACCACCGAGCCAGGTTGGCCGCGCAGGGCGCCGCGCGGCCAGCCGAGCATCTCCTCGAAGCGCGGGTTGACCAGTTCGAAGCGGCGATTGCGCGTGAACGCGATGCCGACCGACGCGTTGTCGAGGATCGCCTCGTACTGCAGCCGGTCGGCCTGCGCCTGCGTGACGTCGCGCGCGATCGTCACCGCGAACGCGGTGTCGTCGAGGCGGAACGTCGCGCTCGCCATCGCCACCGAGCGGATCTCCCCGTCGGCGCGGCGCAGGCGCAGCGGGAAGTCGCGCACGCGGCCAGCGGTGCGCAACTCGCGCATGAACTGCTCCCGGTGCTGTTCGTCGGCCCAGATGCCGAGTTCGAGCGTGGTGCGGCCCTGCGCCTGCCCCACCGGAATGCCGGTCAACTGCGCGAAGCCCTCGTTGGCGAGCACGACGCGGCCGCTCTCCAGTTCGGTCACCAGGATGCTGTCCACGCTCGCCTCGAATAGGTGCGACAGCAGCGCCTCGGAGCGCGCGCGCTCCGCTTCGGCGCGCTTGCGCTCGGTCAGATCGAAGTAGATCGACAGGCTGGCCGGCCCGTCGCCGAGATCGATGCGCACCACCTGCGCTTGCACGTAGAGGTCGGTGCCGTCGGTGCGCTGCATGCGCAGCTCCACGGTCGGCACCGCGCCGCCCACCGGCAAACTTTCAAGTGCGACGATGCGTTGCGCCGACAGCCGGCGCGAATCCGGGTGATTCAGCCGCAGCATGTCCAAGCCCACCATGTGCTGCGGCGATTCGTATCCGAACAGATGCGCGGCGGCGGCGTTGGCCTGCAGTATGCGGCCCTGACGATGGATGATGAAGGCCGAGGGCGAACGCTCGAACAGATCGCGATAGCGCGCTTCGCTGTCAGCGAGCGCGCGCTGCGCTTCGACCTCCGCGGTCGCCAGCCGGCCCACGCCCCAGTAACCCTTGAACGTGCCATCGGCGGCGAACACCGGCTCGCCGCTGATACGCACGTACACGGCGCGACCGCCGCGGTCCTGCCGGCGCATCACGAGGTCGCGGAACGGCTTGTGCGCCTCGAGCAGCGCGCGATGCTCCGCCCACTGCTCGGGCGTGAGTTCCAGCTCCGGAATCTCCCAGCGCGTCTTGCCCAGGTGTTCGCTCGGAGAAATTCCGGTCTTTGCGGCGACCGCACTCGAGATGTGAGTGAAGCGGAAGTTCGCGTCCTGCTCCCAATACCAGTCGCTGGCGATCGCGAGCAGCGCCCGGAAGCGGTCTTGCTGCCGCCGCGCTTCGGCGATCGTCGCGCGCACGAAACGCTCCAGCGCCCAGC
>DATLZG010000498.1:0-3914 GCA_035574095.1 Burkholderiaceae bacterium
GCGCACGCTGTGGGTTGTGGTGCGCAACTGCCTGGACGAACCGGGCATCGGCGGCCTTCTGCTGACGGCGGCCGAGCTGCCTGCCGAAGCGCAGGACACGGACGAGCCGCGCACGGGCGGCGAGCTGTCTACGGTGCGCGAAGCGCGGCGCGTCGATTTCCGCGAGCGGCTGCTCGACCTGGCGATCCACACGCGCGGCGACCTCGCGCAATCGCTATCGCACACGCTGCGGATGTGCGCCGAGACCTTGGGCGCCGCGAGCGCTAGCTTTTGGCGCCTGCAGCGCGAGCCGGTCGAACTGCGCTGCGAGGCGCACTACGACGTGGCGCGCGAGCGCTTCTCGCGCGACTGGATCGGTGCCGCGCTGGCGGCGGCGTCGTTTCCAGCGTACTTCGCCGCGCTGCGCGACCGCCAGCCGGTGGTGATCGCCGACCTGCGCGCGTCGCCGCTGCTGCAGACGGCCAGCGGCGACGCGCGCGCGCCGGCGGCGCGGGCGACGATCGACGCCCCGGTGTTGCTCGACGGCGAGGTGCAGGGCGTGCTGCGCGTGCAGGACCGGCAGCCGCGCAACTGGGACGACGACGAAGTCAACTTCGTGACGACCGCGGCACTGCTGATCGCGCTGGCGATGGAGGCGTCGCAACGGCAGGAAGCGGAAATTCGCATCGAGCAGCTCGCCTGGTATGACCCGCTAACCGGTCTGCCGAACCGCAATCTGTTGCGCGAGACGATGCGCGACATGATCATGACCGCGGCCAACCGCGATCGGCGCATCGCCGTGATGCTGATCGATCTCGACCGCTTCAAGGACGTCAACGACACGCTCGGGCATGTGGTCGGCGACGCGTTGATCAAGTCGGCGGCGGCGGTGCTGAAAGAGACGGTGGGCGAAGCGGGCGTCGTGGCGCGCCTCGGCGGCGATGAGTTCGTGGTGCTGCTCGACCACTTCGAGCATCGGCAGGAGGTGGCGCTGCTCGCCGCGCGCATTGCGCAGGCGCTGCATCGGACGGACCTGGTGCCGAACGTCGACACGCAGGTGTCGGCGTCGATCGGCGTGGCGCTGTTCCCCGAGCACGGGCGCGAGATCAGCACGCTGCTGAAGAACGCCGACGCCGCGATGTATCAGGCCAAACGCGACGGCCGCAATCAGTTCAGCTTCTTCAATCCGATCCGAGCCGAACGCGCGGCACGCGAGGTGCAGCTCGGCATCCAGTTGCTGAAGGCGCTGCGGGGCGATGCCGCCCAGTTCGTCGTCGAGTATCAGCCGCAGGTCGAGATGGCGAGCGGCCGCGTGGTCGGACTCGAAGCGCTGATCCGCTGGCAGCATCCGGCCTATGGGATGCTGACGCCCGATCGTTTCATCGGCGTAGCCGAGGTCAGCGGCCTGTCCGAGCGCATCACGCGCTGGGTGATCAACGAGGTGTGCGCGCAGATCCTGCGCTGGCGGCAGAAGCGTCCGGGCTTCGATATTCCGATCTCGATCAACGTCGCCGGCCGCGAACTGGGGTCGTCGGTGCTGCCGCTGATCGTGCGCAGCGCGCTTGGCAAACACGCGATCGAGCCGCGCATGATCACGCTGGAGATCACCGAGCGAACGCTGGTGCGCGAGAACGAGATCAATAACGACGTGATGGCCGAGCTCGCCTCGCTCGGCGTCGGACTCGTGCTGGACGATTTCGGCACCGGTTATTCGATGCTCGGATACCTGAAGCGGATGCCGATTTCGGCGTTGAAGATCGATCAATCGTTCGTCGCCGGGCTGCCACGCGACGCCGACAGCTGCGCCATCGTGCACGCGATGCTGGCGGTCGCACGCCACTTCCGCCTCAAGGTCATCGCGGAAGGTATCGAATCCGCGGAGCAGGTCGAGTACCTACGCTCGATCGGTTGCGATTTCGCGCAGGGCTTCTTCTATTCGCGGCCGCTCGCCGGCGACGCAGTGGTCGATCACATCGAACTGCCGGCACCGGCGGATTCCCACACACTACTCGGCGGAGATTGACGCATCGTTAGGAGGGAGCAGATGAACTACGAGAACATCGTCGTCGAGCGGCGCGATCGCGTCGCCCTGATCCGACTGAACCGCCCGCAGGCCTTGAACGCGCTGGACGATCGCCTGATGGACGAACTCGGCGACGCGCTGCTGGGCTTCGACGCAAATGAAAGCATCGCGGCGATCGTCATCACCGGCACGGAAAAGGCGTTCGCGGCCGGCGCCGATATCGGGGCGATGAAGGACTGGTCGTACATGGACGTCTTCAAGTCGGACTTCATCACCCGCAACTGGGAGGTGCTGCGGCGGGTCAGGAAACCGGTAATCGCGGCGGTGGCCGGCTACGCCTTGGGCGGCGGCTGCGAGCTGGCGATGATGTGCGACATCGTGATCGCTGCCGACACCGCTAAATTCGGTCAGCCCGAGATCAAGCTGGGCGTGATCCCCGGCGCAGGAGGAACCCAGCGGCTGCCGCGCGCCGTCGGCAAGGCAAAGGCGATGGACCTGGTGCTGACCGGCCGCATGATGGGCGCCGAAGAAGCGGAGCGAGCGGGCCTGGTTTCACGCGTCGTTCCGGCCGACCGCTTGCTCGACGAAGCTCTGTCGGTAGCCGCCCAGATCGGCGAGTTGTCCTTGCCGGCCGTGATGATGGCCAAAGAGGCCGTCAATCGCGCATACGAGACGCCGTTGGCGGAGGGTCTCCTGTTCGAACGCCGGCTGTTCCACTCCCTGTTCGCGACCACCGACCAGAAGGAGGGCATGGCCGCGTTCCTTGCCAAGCGCAAGCCGAAGTTCACGAACACCTAGGTGCTTGTCGGATCAAGGGTTTGCGCGCGCCGCGGGGGCGCCGTTTGACAGTCGATTTTCAGGTCGCCATAATCTCACTTCTCCGCTGCGGCTGGGTCGCTTTGTGGCGATTCGCAACGCAGCCCGCTCTTTAACAACGAAACAGCCGATAAGTGTGGGCGCTTGATTGATGGGCGCAACCGCAGCAGCCGGTCTCACGCCGGCGGTTGCGGCAACTCAACCAATCAAACGCTCACGAGATTTGAGGTCTCAAAGCCTCAATTCCGCGAGTGCGCGAACGTACGAAAGTATGTTTGCAAAGGAATCGAACTGAAGAGTTTGATCCTGGCTCAGATTGAACGCTGGCGGCATGCCTTACACATGCAAGTCGAACGGCAGCACGGGGGCAACCCTGGTGGCGAGTGGCGAACGGGTGAGTAATACATCGGAACGTGCCCAGTAGTGGGGGATAACCAGTCGAAAGATTGGCTAATACCGCATACGACCTACGGGTGAAAGCGGGGGACCGCAAGGCCTCGCGCTATTGGAGCGGCCGATGTCCGATTAGCTAGTTGGTGAGGTAAAGGCTCACCAAGGCGACGATCGGTAGCTGGTCTGAGAGGACGACCAGCCACACTGGGACTGAGACACGGCCCAGACTCCTACGGGAGGCAGCAGTGGGGAATTTTGGACAATGGGCGAAAGCCTGATCCAGCCATGCCGCGTGCGGGAAGAAGGCCTTCGGGTTGTAAACCGCTTTTGGCAGGAACGAAACGGCGCCCGCTAATACCGGGCGCTAATGACGGTACCTGCAGAATAAGCACCGGCTAACTACGTGCCAGCAGCCGCGGTAATACGTAGGGTGCGAGCGTTAATCGGAATTACTGGGCGTAAAGCGTACGCAGGCGGCTCTGTAAGACAGGTGTGAAATCCCCGGGCTTAACCTGGGAATGGCGATGGAGACTGCAAGGCTGGAATCTGGCAGAGGGGGGTAGAATTCCACGTGTAGCAGTGAAATGCGTAGAGATGTGGAGGAACACCGATGGCGAAGGCAGCCCCCTGGGGCATGACTGACGCTCAGGTACGAAAGCGTGGGGAGCAAACAGGATTAGATACCCTGGTAGTCCACGCCCTA
>DATLZG010000499.1:0-2409 GCA_035574095.1 Burkholderiaceae bacterium
GCCGCGCCGGCGGTCGAAACGCCGGCTGCGGGCGGTACAGCAGTGCCGGCCGCGGCGCCGACCGCAGGCAGCGAGGCACGGTCGACCGTCGACGAGCAACGGACGACGGACAAGGGCGCGCTGCGCAACTTTGCGCTGAAGCACTGGGACCATGCTGCGGCGGCAGAACGGGCCACCGGCGTGCCGGCGCGCTTCATCCTCGCGCAGGCCGCATTGGAGTCCGGCTGGGGCAAGCACGAGATCCGCGACGCCAACGGTCTGCCTTCGTACAACCTGTTCGGCATCAAGGCCGGCGCCGGCTGGACCGGGCGCACGGTCGAGGTCGTGACCACCGAGTACGAGAACGGCACGGCGAAGAAGGTGGTCGAGAAGTTCCGCGCCTACGGCAACTACGGCGAGGCCTTCCGCGACTGGGCGCGGCTGATCAAGAGCAATCCGCGCTATGCGCCGGTGCTGGTGCAGCACGACGCGCGGGGATTCGCCGCCGGGCTGCAGCGCGCCGGCTACGCAACCGATCCGGCGTACGCGAACAAGCTCGCGCGCACGATCGAGGCAATGTCCGCGCTGCGGCTCGGCTAGGGAGAACGGAGATGGCGGAAAGACAACTGAATGTTTACGTGCGCTTCGTCGGTCGCCGCTCGACCGACAACGGTCGACGTTCGACGCACAACGGATCACGGAGCACGGAGCACGGATCGCGGACGACGGACCCCGGCTCCCGCACGCACGGGCTGAAGAAGCGCGTGCCGCTGCCGAAATAAGCGCCATGTCGACCGGCATCTTTTCCATCGGCACCAGCGCGCTCGCCGCCGCCTATACCGCGCTGCGCACGGCCGGCAACAACGTTGCCAACGCCAGCACGCCGGGCTATACGCGGCAGACGGTCGTGCTGTCGGCGCAGGTGGGCACGATGCTCGGCGGCAACTATCTGGGTCAGGGCGTGGCGGTGGCCGACGTGCGCCGCGCCTACAACGGCTTCCTGACGCAGGCGGCGCATGTCGCGACCGCGCAGGCGGCAAGCGCCGACGCCCGCTCGCTGCAACTGGATCAGGTGGCCAACCTGTTCGCCGATACCGAGGCCGGCATCGGGCCGGCGCTGGACCAGTTCTTCCGGGAAGTGCAGAGCCTGTCGCAACGGCCGGCCGATCCGGCCGCGCGCCAGGCGCTGCTGTCGGCGGCCAACCAGTTGGCGGCGCGCTTCAACGACGTCGGCGACCGCTTGCAGGAGTTCCGCGATAACGCCGACACCCAGTTGCGGCTGGAAGTGGAGGCGGTCAACCGCACGGTGCGCGAGATCGCGCAGTTGAACGACAAGATCGCGCTGGCGCGCGGTACCGGGCGCGAACCGAACGATCTGCTCGACCGCCGCGACGCGGCGATCCGACGCTTGAACGAATCGATCGGTGTGACCACCGTCGAACAGAGCGACGGCTCGGTCAACGTCTTCCTTGGCAACGGCCAGGCCCTGGTGGTCGGCATCCGCGCGGCGAGCCTCGCGCTGACGGTGGACGCGGGCGATCCGCAGTCGGTGCAGCTCGGCGTGCAAGACGGCGCCGCGCTGTCGGTGCTCGACCCGGAGCTCGTCGGCGGCGGCAAGATCGGCGGCCTGATGGCGTTCCGTTTGCAGGACCTGCCGGCGGTGGAAAACGAGCTGGGACGGCTGGCGGTCACGCTGACCGACCAGTTCAATCTGCAGCACCGGCTCGGCAACGATTTGAACGGCGCGGCCGGCGGCGATTTCTTCCGGCCGATCGCGCCGATCGCTTTTCCGGCCAGCACCAACGGCAACCCGGCCACCACGATCGCGGTCGCCTTCGCCGATACCACGCAACTGCAGGCGAGCGATTACCGGCTCGAGTATGCGGGCGGCCAGTACGTGCTGACGCGCTTGGCCGACGGCGCGAGCTGGACCTCGGCCACGCCGAGTTTCAGTCAGGACGGGCTGTCGATCAGCCTGACCAACACGCCGCCCGCCAACGGCGACCGCTTTCTGATCCAGGCCGTGCGCGGCGGCGCGCGGGGCGCCGGTGTGGCGATCCGGCAGACGGTGGAGATCGCCGCCGCCAGCCCGGTGCGCGTGTCGATGCCGGCCACCAACACCGGCGCGCTGACGGTCGAAGGCATCGAGGTCGTCGGCCCGACGCGCAATCCCGCCGTTGCCAACGCGACCACGATCACGTTCACCGGCCCCAACACCTACAACATCACCGACGGCGTGACCACGCTGAGCGGCCAGACCTACACGCCGGGCGTGCCGATTTCCTTCAACGGCTGGCAGTTGACGTTGCTCGGCACGCCGGCGGCGGGAGACGCCGTGCAGGTGGGGCCGAATACCGGCGGCGTCGGCGACAACCGCAACGCGCTCGCGCTGGCCGCGCTGCAGGACCGCACGCTGGTCGGCGGCGGTCG
>DATLZG010000500.1:0-10294 GCA_035574095.1 Burkholderiaceae bacterium
CGCGCGCGCCTTGCGGATTGGCTGCCGGGCGAGCCGCTGTACGGGGCGATCGCGCGCGCCGGGCTGCCGAAGGGCATGGAGGCCGTGGCATGAACGCCGCGCAGAGAACCGAAACCGCCCCGCCGCAGCCGCTGGCCGGCGTGCGCGTGGTCGAGTTCACGCACATGGTGATGGGGCCGACCTGCGGCATGGTGCTGGGCGACTTGGGCGCCGAGGTGATCAAGGTCGAGCCGCTCGAGGGCGACAACACGCGGCGGCTGCTGGGCGCCGGCGCCGGCTTCTTCCCGATGTTCAACCGCAACAAGAAGAGCATCGCGATCGATCTGCGCCAGCCTGACGGCGCGGCGATTGCGCGCAAGCTCGCCGCCGGCGCCGACGTCGTGGCCGAGAACTTCAAGCCCGGCGCGATGGCCAAGTACGGTCTGGACTACGCCAGCCTCGCGGCGTTGAACGAGCGGCTGATCTATGTCAGCCACAAGGGCTTTCTGCCGGGCCCCTACGAGAGTCGCACCGCGCTCGACGAAGTGGTGCAGATGATGGGCGGGCTCGCGTACATGACCGGCCGGCCCGGCGATCCGGTGCGCGCCGGCGCGAGCGTCAATGACATCATGGGCGGTATCTTCGGCGCGCTCGGCGCGCTGGCCGCGCTGATGCAGCGCGCGGTCACCGGCCGCGGCATGGAAGTGCAAAGCGCGCTGTTCGAGAACAACGTGTTTCTGGTGGGACAACACATGCTGCAGTACGCGGTCACCGGCAGGCCGCCGCAGCCGATGCCGGCGCGCGAGAGCCCGTGGGCGATCTACGACGTGTTCACGGTCAAGGACGGCGCGCAGATCTTCCTCGCGGCGGTCAGCGACGCGCAGTGGCAGACCTTCTGCGACATCCTGGGCTTTGCCGACCTGAAGACCGATGCGCGCCTGGCGACCAACAACGACCGCGTGCGCGCGCGCCCGTGGCTGCTGCCGGCGCTGCGCGAGCGGCTGGCGGCCTTCAGCGCGGCGGAACTGGCCGCGCGTTTCGAGCGCGCGGGACTGCCGTTCGCGCCGATCCGCAAGCCGGAAGACCTGTTCGACGACCCGCACCTGGCGGCCACGGGCGGGCTGGCGGATATCGTGCTGCCCGACGGCGAACGCGCCGGGCAGACGGTGAAGACCACGCTGCTGCCGATCGCGCTGGCCGGCGCGCGGCTGCCGGTGCGACGCGATCCGCCGCGGCGCGGGCAGCACACGCGTGAGCTGCTCGCGGCCCTCGGCTATCGCGGCGGCGAGATCGACGAGTTGATTCAGCGGGCCGTGGTGGCCTGACACGACGACGAAGGAGACCGACGATGACCCCGTACACCCGCAAACGCCGCGCGCTGCTGGCGGCTGGCGCGGCGGCGCTGACGGCCGCGGCGCTTCCCGCCGCGGCGCAATCCGACAAGCCGATCCGCTTCGTACTGCCGAATGCCACCGGCAGCGGGGTCGATGCGATCACGCGCACCGCGCAGCCGGCGCTGGCGCGTGCGCTCGGGCACCCGGTCATCGTCGACAACCAGCCCGGCGCGGGCGGCGTGGTCGGGCTGCAGACCCTGGCGCGTTCAGCGCCGGACGGCATGACGTTGAGCGTGGTGTCGAACAACGTCGTGATCTTTCCGAGCGTGTTGAAGAGCCTGCCGTTCGACATGCCGGGCGACTTCACACCGATTGCGGTGGTCGGCTACACGCCGGTGGTGCTGGTGGTCAACGCCAAGGTGCCGGCCGCCAACGCGCGCGAATTCATCGCCTGGCTGAAGGAGCGCAAGGGCGAGGCCAACTACGCCTCGGGCGGCAACGGCACCATCCTGCACCTGGCCACCGCGATGTTCCTCGACGAGGCGCGCGTGACTGCGCGCCACATTCCGTACAAGGGCGTGGGACCGATGCTGACCGATTTGATCGGCGGCCAGGTCGAGTTCGCCACCGCCGCGCTGCCCTCGGTGCAGCAGCACTTGAAGACCGGCGCGCTGAAAGCGATCGGCATGGCCACCGCGCAGCGCGCTGCCGCGGCGCCGGAGATTCCGACTTTTGCCGAGCAGGGGCTGCCGAACTACGTGGTCGAGGCCTGGTTTGCGGTGATCGGGCCCAAGGGCATGGCCGCGGCCGACGTGCAGCGCGTGCACGCGGCGGTAGTGCAGGCGTTCAACGATCCGGCCGTGAAGGAGGCGATGGCCAAGCAGGGCAACGTGATCGCGATTCAGCCGCCGGACAAGGCCGCGGCGTTTTTCCGCAGCGAACTGGTCAAGTACGCGGCGCTGGTCAAGAAGGCCGGAGTCGAGGCGCAGTGAGCGCGTGTCGGGCTCGGCGTGCGCGGCACGTCGCCGTGCTGCGCACGGGCTGCGTTGCCGGTCGATCATGAAAGCGTTGTGCGATCCCGGCCGCGTGCTGTGGCTGGCCGCCGACCCGGCCGTGGTGCGCGCGCAGCTCGCGGGGCAAGACCTCACGCGCGCGCAGGCCGGCGCGCTGCGCGACGACATCAGCACCGATGAAATCGCGCCGCTGGCGGCGATGGTGCATTTCGATGCTGCGCTCGGCCGCTACGCGCACACGGGCTTCACCGCAGGCGGCCAACGCCCGGTCGGCGTCGATGCCCTGCGCCGCGCCGGCATCGGCGTGCTGGTGGGCGGCAAGCGCTACGGCAAGGGCAGTTCGCGCGAACACGCGCCGCTGGCGGAGCTCGCCGCCGGCATCCGCTTGGTGGTGGCCGAGAGCTTCGAACGCATCTACCGCGACAACGCCGACAACCTCGGGCTTTTGACCAGCACCGATCTGTCGCTGCCAGAGCGGCTCGCGGCCGGCGAAGCGGTCGCGCTGGACGAACTGCTCGCCGACCGGCAGCCGCAAGCCGCCGCCATCGTGCGCGCCGGCGGGTTGCTGCGCTGGCAGCCGGCCGGCGCGGGCGCAAGCGGCGACGACGCTCCGCCAGGGCCGCGCACCTTGTTCGAGAAGATCGTCGCGCGCCACCGCGCCGGCCCGGGCCTGGTGCGCCCGGACTGGCGTTTCATCCACGAGTACTACACCGGCATGGCCGCGCACCTGCTCGCGCAGGCCTTTGGATCGAACCTGCGACTGCACGAGCCGCACCGCATCGTCTGCTTCGAAGACCATCTGACGCTCGCGCACAGAAGCCCGCTGCACCTCGCGCAGGGGCTGGTCGCCGGCGCGCGCCGGCTCGGCCAGGTGCACCGCGAGTTCGCGCGCCGCCACGGCCTGACCGATCATGGACCGCTGGCCGGCGGCGAAGGCTCGGAAGGCATCTCGCACGCGCTGATGGCCGAGCGCTACGCACGGCCCGGCGAACTTGTCGTCGGCACCGATTCGCATACGCCGCATGCGGGCGCGTTAGGCTGCATCGCGTTCGGCGTCGGCACCACCGAGATGGCGCGCGCTTTCGTGACCGGCACGGTGCGGCTGGGCGATCCGGAAGTCATCCGCGTGCAGATCGACGGCCGCTTGCCGCCGGGGGTGTCGGCCAAAGATCTGGCGCTCGCGATCTTGGCGCTGCCGGCGATCCGCGCCGGCCGCGGCGTTGGCCGCGTGTTCGAATTCGGCGGCCAGGCGGTGCGGGCACTTTCCACCGACGAGCGCGCCACAATGACCAACATGACCGCCGAAATGGGCGGCTTCACCGGCTACGTGGAGCCCGACGACGAAACCGTGCGCTTCATTTCCGAGCGGCGCGGCGAACGCATCGAGCTCGAGCCCTGGATGCGCAGCGACTCCGGCGCGCGCTACGCCGAGGTGCTCGAGCTGGACGCATCCACGCTTTCGCCGTGGGTCGCGCGCCCCGGCGACCCCGGGCACGGCGTGCCGCTCGCGACGCTGGCCGAGCGGCCCAGGATCGACATCGCCTACGGCGGCAGTTGCACGGCGGGCAAGCGCGCCGACTTCGAGGCGTATCACGAGGTCCTCGCCTGGGCCGCGGCGCGCGGATTGCGTGTCGCCCGCGGCGTGGCCTTTTATCTGCAGTTCGGCACCGAGGACGTGCGCCGCTACGCGGAGGCCGCGGGCTGGTGCGAAACCTTCCGCGCCGTGGGCGCCACGCTGCTCGCGCCCGGCTGCGGCGCCTGCGCCAACGGCGGTCCCGGGGCGTCGACGCGCGCGGACCAAGTGACGGTCAGCGCGATCAACCGCAACTTCCCCGGCCGCTCCGGCCCCGGCCAGGTGTGGCTGGCCAGCCCCGCGACGGTCGCGGCCAGCGCGATCGCCGGACGGCTCGCTTCGCTCTCGGAAATCCGCGCGATGCGATAGCGAGCGCCGGCGACGGAGAACACTAGAACCTGTCTCGAAATCCGCGGCGGCGCGCGGCTCGAGCTTTCCCGAGCCGATCAGGGCACTCGAGCGACGCCCCGATCCGGACCGCTCGTACCGCTCAAGCAGGCGCCCGTTCTGTCATGCGCGCTCGGCCCGAAGCGCGCGCCGCGCCGCCGCCAGTTGCCGCCGCTGTGCGGCGTCGAGCTGCGGATAGCGCAGCTTCAACGCGGCCAGCGTGTCGATCACGACCTGCGCGATGATCAGCCGCGCGTTTTTCTTGTCGTCGGCCGGCACCACGTACCACGGTGCATGCTCGGTGCTGGTCGCGTGCAGGCAATCCTCGTAGGCGGCCATGTAGCGGTCCCACGCCTTGCGCTGCTCGAGGTCGGCGACGTCGAACTTCCATTGCTTGTCCGGGTCCTCGATGCGCGCCAGCAGGCGCTGGCGCTGCTCCTCTTTGGAGACGTGCAGGAAGAACTTGACGATGCGCGTGCCGTTGCGATGCAAATGCGCTTCGGCATCGACGATGGAGCGGAAGCGGCCCTGCCAGATGTCGCGCCCGACCGCCGGCAGCTTTTGAGCCGCGAGGATCTCCGGGCGCACCCTCACGATCAGCACTTCCTCGTAATACGAGCGGTTGAAGATGCCGATGCGGCCGCGCTCAGGCAGCGCGCGCTGCGCGCGCCACAGGAAATCGTGGTCCAGCTCCTCCGCGCTCGGATGCTTGAAGCTGAACACCTGGCAGCCCTGCGGGTTGACGCCGGACATCACGTGCTTGATCGCGCCGTCCTTGCCGGCGGCGTCCATCGCCTGGAAGATCAGCAGCAGCGCGTAGCGATCGTGCGCGTACAGCTTCTCCTGCAGCTCGGCGAGCCGCGCGCGGTTCTCGGCCAGGCGTCGCTCGTAGTCTTCTTTCGACGCGTACGCGGGCGCCACCCGCGTCGGCCAGCGCGCCAGATCCACGCGCGCGCGCGGCCGCACGCGAAAGCGTTCGACGTCGATTTCTTTGCCCATCGGTCCCTCCACTGCGCGGCGCTCACTCCGCGCGCAACGCCTGCACCGGGTCCAGCCGCGCGGCGCGCCGCGCCGGCAGCACGCCGGCGGCAAGCCCGATCGCGACCGCGACCAGTTCGGCCAAGACAGCGAACGGCAGCGGCGTGCTGACCGGCAGGCCCGGCACCGCGATGCGCAGCGCCTGCGCCAGCCCGACGCCGACGGCCAGCCCCAGCACGCCGCCGAGCGCGGACAGCACGACCGCTTCGCCGAGAAACAGCCCGAGGATGGTCCTCCGCCGCGCGCCGAGCGCCACCAGCAGGCCGATCTCGCTGGTGCGCTCGGCCACCGCGATGGTCATGATCGTCACGATACCGACGCCGCCCACCAGAAGCGAAACGCTGCCCAGCGCGCCGACCGCCATCGTCAGGATGTCGAGGATGTTCGACAGCGTGCGCAGCATGTCTTCCTGCGTGACGATCGTGAAATCCTCGCGCCCGTGGCGCGCGACGAGGATCGCGCGCGCCGCCTCCACCACGCTCGCCGCCGGCACCCCTTCCTTGTAGGTGAGGTTGATCTCCATCAGCGAGTCGCGGTTGAACAGCTCCAGCGCGCGCGCCGCCGGCACGTACAGGACGTCGTCGAGGTCGATGCCGAGAAACTGCCCGCGCGGTTCCAGCACGCCGATCACGCGCAATTGCAGGCCGCCGACGCGCACGCGCGCGCCGAGCGCGTTGTCGGCGCCGAACAGCTCCTGCTTGAGCTTGGGCCCCAGCACCGCGAACGGCCGCGCCGTCTGCGGTTCCTCGTCGGGCAGGAAGCGGCCGACGCGCACGCGCAGGTTGAACGACTGCGTCAGCGCGGCGGTCGTCCCGTACACCACCGTGCGCCGCAGCCGCCCGTTGCCTTCGACTTCGGCGTTGCCGGTGACGCCCGGCGACACGCCGACCAGATTCGGAATGCGCGCCAGCGCCGCCGCGTCTTCCAGCGTCAGCGGGCGCACCGACGACGGGAAGCCGGGATTGGCGCCGCCGGTGGCGACCTTGCCCGGCGTGATGCCGATCACGTGGGTGCCGAACTGCGAGAACTCCGCCAGCACGAAGCGGTGCAGCCCTTCGCCGATCGAGGTGAGCAGGATCACCGCCGCGATGCCGACCGCGATGCCCGCGAGCGTCAGAAAACTGCGCAAGCGATGCGCGGTGAGCGCCCGCAGCGCGATGGAGATCGAATCTCGCAGCAGCATCGGACGGGCCCTCAAGTGCAGCGCAACGCCGACCGGCTTGGATTCACGTCGGCACTTGCGCGGCGGCCGCCGGCCAAGCTGCGCCGGCAACGCGCGACCGGCGCGCCCGCCGCGACGACGGGCAGCGCTGCGCTTTCGTTTCGATTCGCGTTCATCCGCGTCGCTGGGCCTCTGAACATTCCGTCGCTCAGCGCCTGCTCAACGCCGCCACCGGATCGAGCCGCGCGGCGCGCCGCGCGGGCAGCACGCCGAAGGCGATGCCGGTGACGAGCGCGGTGGCCAGAGCCGCGAACACCGCCCACGCCGGCGGGTAAGCCGGAAACTGCGGATAAAGCTGCCGGATCGCCAGCGCCCCCACCTGCCCGAGGCCATAGCCGGCCACGGCGCCGGCCGCGGACAGCAGGGCCGCTTCGGTCAGGAACAACGAGCGGATCGCGCGCGCGGTCGCGCCGAGCGCCTTCAGCAGACCTACCTCGGCGGTGCGCTGCGCCACCGACACCAGCATCACGTTCATCACCAGGATGCCGGCCACCGCGAGGCTGATCGCCGCGATGCCGGCCACGCCCAGCGTCAGCGCCGCCAGCAGGCGGTCGAAGGTCTGCAGCACGGCGTCCTGCGTGATCACGGTGACGTCCTCTTCGCCGTCGTGGCGCGCTTTGATGATTTCGAGCGCCTGCGCCTTGGCCGCATCGAGCGCCGCGCGGCTGTGCGCCTCGATCAGGATGCGGAACAGCGTGTTGGTGTTGAACATCGCTTGCGCCATCGCCACCGGCACGATCGCCAGTTCGTCGGTGGCCATGCCGAGACCCTGGCCGGTCGGCGCCAGCACGCCGATCACGCGGAAGCGCCGGTCGCCGATGCGCACGCGCTGGCCGAGCGCGGGCGCGGCACCGAACAGCTCCGCGCGCAGCTTGGCGCCGAGCACGACCACCGGCGAGCCGCGGTCCCATTCGTCGGCGGGCAGAAAGCGCCCCTGCGCGAGCTTCATGCGCCGCACGGCGAGGAATTCGGCGGTGGTGCCGATCACGGAGGTTTCGCGCAGGCGGCCGCCGGCGCCGACCTCGGACAGGCCGACCACCAGCGGCGCGACGCGGCGCACCGCCTGCGCGCGTGCCACCGCGCGCGCGTCCTCCAGCGTCAGATCGCGCGGCGTGCTGGTCACCGCGTTCGCCGGGCTGAATCCTCCGGTCTGCGAGCGCCCCGGCAGCACGATCACGAGGTTGGAGCCGATGGCGGAGAACTCGTCGATCACGTAGCGGCGCGCGCCGTCGCCGAGCGCGGTCAACACGACCACCGCGGCCACGCCGATCGCCATCGCCAGCATCATCAGCGCGGTGCGCAGCGGGCTCCCGCTGGCCGCGCCGCCGGCGAAGGCGAAGACGTCACGGATGCGCATGGCGCGGCCTCAGCGAGCGGCGAGCGCGCACGACCGTGCGGCAGCGAGCGGCGCGGAAGGCCCGCCGGCGACGGTCAACGGCGAACGGACAACGGACCACGGATCACGCCGCACGGGCCACGTCCTGCCGGATCGCGCCGTCTTCCATCGTCAGCCGCCGGCGCGCGCGCTGGCCGAGGTGCGGATCGTGCGTGACGACGATCAACGTCACGCCGCGCGCATTCAGAGTTTCCAGCAGCCGCACGACCTCGTCGCCGGTGGTGCGGTCCAGATTGCCGGTCGGCTCGTCGGCCAGGATCAGGGCCGGGTTCATGATGGTGGCGCGCGCGATCGCCACCCGCTGCCGCTGCCCGCCGGACAGTTCGTTCGGCTTGTGCCGCGCGCGGTCCTGCAATCCGAAGTCGGCCAGCGCCTGCGCCACCCGCGCGGCGCGCTCGCGCGCGTCGATGCCGGCCAGCATCATCGGCAACGCGATGTTCTCCGCCGCCGTCAGGCGCGGCACCAGATGGAAACTCTGGAACACGAAACCGATGCGCCGGCTGCGCACGTGCGCCTGTTCGTCGGGCGCCAGTTGCGTCACGTCGCGCCCCTCCAGCAGGTAGCGGCCGGCGCTGGGCCGGTCGAGCAGGCCGATGATGTTCAGCAGCGTCGATTTGCCCGACCCCGACGGACCCATCACCGCCACGTACTCGCCGGCGGCTATCCTCAGATCGAGCGAACGCAGCGCGTGCACCTCGCTGTCGCCGAGGCGGAACACGCGCTCCACCCCCTGCAGTTCGACCAGCGCGTTCATCGCGCCGCCGGCGCCTCGATCGTCACGCGCGCGCCCGCTTTGACGCCGGCACGCTCCAGCGAGGTGACGATGCGTTCGCCCCCCGCCAGCCCCGCGCGCACCTCCGTGTACTCCCAGTTCGCCAGCCCGGTCTGCACCGCGCGCTCGACCAGCCGCTCGC
Organism: Burkholderiaceae bacterium; assembly: GCA_035574095.1. GTDB lineage: Bacteria > Pseudomonadota > Gammaproteobacteria > Burkholderiales > Burkholderiaceae_F > JAKANT01. Next base: position 8,857 of record DATLZG010000500.1, read on the forward strand.
CTTCGACCACCAGCACCCGCCCGCCTTCCAGCAGCGCGGCGGTGGGCACGCGCAGTACGCCGTCGCGCGCGTCCAGGATCACCTCGACGTCGGCGCTGTAGCCGACCAGCAGCCCGCCGACCTTCTGCGGCTCGTCGAAGACGGCGTCGATGTCCACCGTGCGCGCCTGTTTCTCCAGCGCGGTGACGTAAGGCGCGATGCGTTTGACGCGCCCCGCGAACGTCTGTTTCGGCAGCGCGTCGATCGTGATGCGCACCGGCTGCCCGGGACGGATGCGCGGCGCGTCCACCTCGTCCATCGGCGCCTTCACGTACAGGCACGAATCGTCGATCAGGTCGATCGCCGGCGGGGTAGGCACGCCGGGCGGCGACGGCGTCGAGTACTCGCCGACCTCGCCGACGATCTTCGCCACCGTACCGGCGAACGGCGCCACCAGCACCGTGCGCCCTTGTTCGACGCGCACCAGGTTCACCCGCGCCTGCGCCTGCGCGACATCGGCCTGCGCGGCATCGCAAGACGCGCGGCGCGCATCGGCCGTCGCCCGCGCCGCGTCTTCGTTGTTCTGCGACACGAACCCCTGCGCGCGCAACGCGCTGGCGCGCTCGGCCTCGCGTGCCGCCGCTTGCGCCAGCGCGCAGGCCTCCGCCACCCGGCGGCGCGCCGACTCCAACTGCGCGAGCGCCAGCGCGTACTGCGCGCGCTGGTCCTCGTTCCACAGTTGCATCAGCACCTGGCCTCTTTTGACGCGGTCGCCTTCCTTGACCGCCAGCCGCTCGATGCGACCGCCGGCGATCGTGGACAACTTGGTGCGCTGGCACGCCTCCACGCTGCCGGCACGCGTGTTGGCGACCGTCGCCTCGACGCGACCCTGACCGACTTCGGCCACCGTCACCGCGATCGGCGGCGGCCGGCCGAACCACGCCGCAGCGGCGAGAAGCGCCGCGAGCACCGCCGCGACGATCAGCAGGCGGCGCACCCAGCCAGCGCGCAGCGAAACTTGCATCGGACCGACTCCCCCTGGCGGACGACAACGAACGCCACGTTAAGCGATGTGCACGGCGTCCGCTTGACGGCCGACAAGCGCGGCGCCGTGCGGCGCCGTGCGGCAGCGCTCAAACGTCGGCGATCGCGACCGTCTTCAGCCGTGCCGCCGCGCCGCTCTTGATCGTCACCTGGGCTTTGCGGCAGCCGAAATGACGCGCGATCAGCGCCACCAGCTCGTCGTTGGCCTTGCCGTCCACCGGCGGCGACTTCAACGCGGCCAGCCAGGTGCCGTCGGCAAGCGGCGTCAGCGCCTCCGCGCGCGCGTTCGGTTTGACCTTGATGCGCAGGATCTTCATCGCTCGCGCGCAGTCTAGAACCTATCTCAAGATCCCCGACGGCCGCGTTGCGACGAGAAGCGGGCGGACGCTAGGCGGCGCGCGAAGGACAGTAGCCT
>DATLZG010000501.1:0-3323 GCA_035574095.1 Burkholderiaceae bacterium
CGGCGGCTCGCCGCGCTGCCGATGCACGCGGTGGCGCAGGTGGGCGACGCGCGCATCGCGATCGTTCACGGCGACGCGTGGGCGCTGGCCGGCTGGCGCTTCGCGCACGACAGCCTGCTCGATGAAGCGCGGGCGGGCGACCTCGCGGGCGCGCTCGAGCTCGGCGCGGTCGACGGCTACGCGTGCAGCCATACCTGCGCGCCGGCGCTCAAGGCCTTCGAGCGCGGCTTCGTCATCAACAACGGCGCGGCGGGCATGGCCAATTTCACCGGCACGACCTACGGCGTGCTGACCAGAATTTCCACGCGCGGGCTGCCGCGCGCGCTCGAGCGCCTGCGCCTGTACGGGCTGTTCGACGCCAGCTGCTTCGTCGACGCGCTGAGAATCGAATTCGATGCCGCGGCGTGGCTGGCGCGGTTCGACGCGATCTGGCCGCCCGGTTCGCCGGCCGCGATCTCGTATCGCCGGCGCATCGTCGAAGGACCCGCGTTCACGATCGACCACGCGCTCGGCCGCACGCCGGCTGCGCTCTGCCGCCCCGCCGCTGCGTAAGATCGGCGCCGGTGCGCCGACCATGGCCCGGTCACCGCGACGGCGCAACGGCATCGAATCCCCGCGGCCGCGCGTGGCGCGCAAGGAGCTCCAATGGACAGGAAAAAGCTGGCGCTGCTCGCCGTGCTGGTGGCGGCGATCGCGGCGTTCTTCGTCTTCGATCTGAAGCAGTACCTGACGCTCGAGTTCTTCCAGGCGAGCCGGGCCAAGATCGACGCCTACTACGCCGCGCATCCGCTGCGGGCGATCGCGCTCTACTTCGCGCTCTACGTCGCGGTCGCCGCGCTGTCGCTGCCGGGCGCCGTGATCATGACGCTCGCCGGCGGCGCGATCTTCGGACTCGTCGTCGGCACGGTCGTCGTCTCGTTCGCCTCCAGCATCGGCGCCCTGCTTGCCTTCCTCGCCGCGCGCTTTCTGCTGCGCGACTGGGTGCAGAGGCGCTTCGGCGACAAGCTGCAGGCGATCAACGAGGGCGTGAAAAAGGAAGGCGCGTTCTACCTGTTCGCGCTGCGGCTGGTGCCGATCTTTCCGTTCTGGCTGATCAACCTCGCGCTGGCGCTGACCCCGATGCGCGCGCGCACGTTCTACTGGGTGAGCCAGCTCGGCATGCTCCCAGGAACGCTCGTGTACGTGTACGCGGGCACACAGCTCGGGCAGTTCCGACTTTCCGCCGGCCTGATCGCCGCGTTCGTGCTGCTGGGCATCTTCCCGCTCGCCGCGAAACGCGCGCTGGCGGCGCTCGAGTCGCGCCGCGTCTATGCGAAGTGGCGAGACCGGCGGCCGGCGAAGTACGACTACAACCTGGTCGTGATCGGCGCCGGCAGCGCGGGGCTCGTCTCTGCCTACATCGCCGCCGCGACCAAAGCGAAAGTCGCGCTGGTCGAAAGACACAGAATGGGCGGCGACTGCCTGAACACCGGCTGCGTGCCGAGCAAGGCGCTGATCCGCTCGGCGAAGCTGCTGTCGCAGATCGCCCGCAGCCGGGAGTTCGGCATCCGGCGCGCGACGGTCGAGTTCGACTTCGCCGACGTGATGGAGCGCGTCGCGCGCGTCGTGAAGACCATCGAGCCGCACGATTCGATCGAGCGCTACACCGCGCTCGGCGTCGAGTGCGTGAGCGGCGACGCGAAGATCACCTCGCCGTGGACGGTCGAAGTGGCGACCGCCGCCGGCACGAAGACGCTCGCCACCAAGGCGATCGTGATCGCCGCCGGCGCACGCCCGTTCGTGCCGCCGATTCCCGGGCTGGAAGAAGTCGGTTATCTGACCTCCGATACGGTGTGGAACCTCCGCACGTTGCCGAAGCGCCTGGCCGTGCTCGGCGGCGGGCCGATCGGCTGCGAACTGGCGCAGGCGTTCGCGCGGCTGGGAAGTCAGGTCACGCAGGTCGAGATGCTGCCGCGCATCCTGATCCGCGAGGATCCCGAGGTCTCGCAGATCGTGGCGCAGCGCTTCGAAGCGGAAGGCATTCGCGTGCTGACCGGGCACAAGGCGAAGCGCTTCCTGCTGGAGGATGGCGAGCGCGTGCTGATCGCCGAACGCGGTGGCGCGGACGTGCGCATCGCCTTCGACGCGGTGCTGGTCGCCGTGGGCCGCGTCGCGAACACGAGCGGCTACGGGCTGGAGGAGCTCGGCATCGGCACCGGCGCCGCGCGCACGATCGAGACCGACGCGTATCTGCAGACGATCTACCCGAACATCTATGCGTGCGGCGACGTCGCCGGGCCGTACCAGTTCACGCACACCGCTTCGCACCAGGCGTGGTACGCGACGGTGAACGCGTTGTTCGGCCGCTTCCGCAAATTCAAGGCCGATTACCGCGTGATTCCGTGGGCGACGTTCACCGATCCGGAAGTCGCGCGCGTCGGCTTGAACGAACAGGAAGCGAAAGAGAAAAACATTCCGCACACGGTGACCGTGTACGGCATCGACGATCTGGACCGCGCGATCGCCGACGGCGAGGCGCACGGTTTCGTCAAGGTGCTGACCCGACCCGGGACCGACAAGATCCTCGGCGTCACGATCGTCGGCGAACACGCGGCCGATCTGCTCGCCGAGTACGTGCTGGCGATGAAACACGGACTCGGCATGAACAAGATCCTCGGCACGATCCACGTCTATCCGACGCTGGCCGAGGCGAACAAGTACGCCGCCGGCGCGTGGAAGCGTTCGACCGTCACGCAGGGCCAGTGGGCGTTTCTGGCCGCGCTGCACGCATGGCAGCGCGGCGAGCACGGTTTCGGCCGCGTGCTGGCGAGCGTGCGCGCGCTCGCCACCGACAAGCGAAAAGCGTACGCGCCGGAGATGCGTTGAGTCCTTCTGAGCCACGGATTCACACGCATGAATGCGGATTCCTGCCTGACACTCGGCAAACGAGTCCGCTTTTACGCGCGCGATCGTTGAACCAGGCGCGATGACGACGACCGACGGCCGACGCTCGACGCCCGACGCATCACGCACCGCGCTCGCGCTCGGCATGGTCGGCGCGCTGGGCGAAGAGCTGCTGGCGCGGCTGGTCGGTTCGAGCGATTACCGCGCCGTGTACGTCGGCGTGACGCAGCCGATCGGCTCCGCGACCGCGCGCTTCGTGCCCTGGGTCGTCGGCCACGGCGTGGTCGCGGCCGACGACGCGTTCGTCTGCCTGGCGGGGCCGGAGACGTTCTTCGCCGCCGGCACGCCGCTGCGCGCGTTCGCTCCGGACGAGCTGCTGGAGGCCGCGCGTCTCGCGCGCGACTGCGGCGCGCGGCGCCTGGTCGTGGTCGCGCCGCTCG
>DATLZG010000502.1:0-3222 GCA_035574095.1 Burkholderiaceae bacterium
GAGCGGCCGGACGCGATCGTCAACGGCGTGCCGGTGTACGACGCGACGGTGCCGAAGGTGCGCCTGTACGGCCGCGCGATCACCAACGTGCTGGCGCGCGTCTACACGCTGTCGGCGGCGATCGGCGACGCGATGTGCGGCTTCCGCCTGTATCCGCTGGCGCCGGCGGTGGCGCTGGACGATGCGCGCGGCATCGGTGCGCGCATGCAGTTCGACACCGACATCATCGTGCGCCTGGTCTGGGCCGGCGTGCCGGTGGTCAATCTGCCCACGCCGGTCACGTATCCGGCCGACGGCGTGTCGCACTTCGACCTGCTGCGCGACAACCTGCGCATGGTCGGGCTGCACCTGCGCCTGGCCGCCGGTTTCCTCTGGCGGCTGCCGCTGCTGCTGGCGCGCCGGCTCGCCGCACCGCTCGGTCCCCGCCGCGATGCCGAGCGTTGCTGAGTCCGGCGCGCGGCCCTTGCACTGGGCGTCCCTGCGCGAAGCGGGGCGCTCCGCCGGGCTATGGTTTCTGTACGGCGTGTACCGGCTCGGCGGGCGCTGGCTGTACCGGCTTCTCGTCTGGCCGGTGGCGCTTTATTTCGCGCTCGCGCGCGCGGTGGCGCGGCGCAGTTCCATCGAGTATCTGCAGCGCGTCGGCGTGCTGGCGCCGCGCGCCCCCTGGCCGGTGCGGCTGGCGCACGTGACGCGGCACATCGCCACCTTCGCCGACGCGCTGCTCGACAAAGCGCTGGCATGGACCGGTGCGCTGGATCTTTCCCAAGCGCAGATCAACGTCGATCCGCGCTTCGTCGCCGCCGTCGACGAAGGTCGCGGCGGCGTGCTGGTGGTCGCCCATTGCGGCAACCTCGAGGTGCTGCGCGCGTTCGGCCGCCAACTGCCGCGGCTGAAGCTGAACATCCTCGTGCACACCCGGCACGCGCAGCGCTTCAACGCCGTGCTGGCGCGGCTCAACCCCGACAGCGGCGCCAATCTGCTGCAGGTCACCGAGATCGACCTGGCGCGCGCGGTCGATCTGGCCGACAGCGTGCGGCGCGGCGAGTTCGTGGTGATCGCCGCCGACCGCGTGCCGGTCTCCGGCGTGATCGGACGCACGCTCGCGGTGCCGTTTCTGGGCGCGCCGGCGCCGCTGCCGGTCGGCCCGTGGGTGTTCGCCGCCGCGCTCGGCTGCCCGGTCTATTGGTTGTCGTGCGTGAAGGATGGCCGGCGCTACGTGCTCGACTGCGAGCTGCTGGTCGAACGGCTCGGGCTGCCGCGCCGCCGGCGCGAGCAGGTGCTGGCCGAGGTGATCGCGCGCTACGCGGCGCGGCTGGAGCGGCTGTGTCGCGCCTCGCCGTACGCCTGGTTCAACTTCTACCCGTTCTGGGACAGCCGATGAAACTCGCGGCGGACGCCGAGATCACGGTGCCGTTTCACGACCTCGACCCCGTCAACATCGTCTGGCACGGTCACTACGCGAAGTATCTGGAGGTCGCACGCGACGAGCTGATGAACCGCATCGGTTACAGCCACGCCGAGATGCTCGCCTCCGGCTATGTCTGGCCGGTGGTGGAGATGAGGCTGCGCTACCTGCAGCCGGCCCGCTTGCGGCAGCGCCTGCGCGTGCGCGCCTCGATCGTCGAGTACGACGACCGGCTGAAGATCGCCTACGAAGTATTCGACGCCGCCAGCGGCCGGCGGCTGACGCGCGCGTACACGGTGCAGGTGCCGGTGCGGGCCGATACCGGCGAACTGCTGTTCGCCACGCCGCCCGTGCTGCGCGAGAAAATCGCCGCTGCGTTGGCGGGGGCGGCAAATGCGGACGCGGAGCGACGCGGATGAGAGCGGTTGAACTGCGGGGCGAGGCGGGCGGCGGGTTCGCTGCGCTTACGAAAGGCGTGAACCGATGACGGCAGCGGTTCTGGTCACCGGCGCCAACCGCGGTATCGGGCGCGCGATCGCGTTGCGGCTGGCGCGCGACGGCTATGACCTGCTGTTGCACCATAGAGCGAGCGAGGCGGCGATCGAGGAAGTCGCGCGCGAGGTGATGGCGCTGGGGCGCGCGGCCCACGTGGTGCGCTTCGACATCGCCGATCGCGCCGCCGCCGAGCGCGAGCTGGCGCGCCTGGTGGAGGAGCGCGGCGCGCCGTACGGCATCGTGTGCAACGCCGGCATCGCGCGCGACAACGTGTTTCCGGCGCTCGCCGGCGATGACTGGGACGCGGTGCTGCGCACGAACCTGGACGGTTTTTTCAACGTCGTGCACCCGCTGGTGATGCCGATGGTGCGGCGGCGCGCGCCCGGGCGTATCGTGACGATCGCCTCGCTCGCCGGGCAGATCGGCAACCGCGGGCAGGTCAACTACAGCGCGTCCAAGGCCGGGTTGATCGGCGCCACCAAAGCGCTGGCGGTGGAGTTGGCGAGCCGCAAGATCACGGTCAACTGCGTCGCCCCCGGGCTGATCGAGACCGACATGACGCGCGACCTGGACACGACCGAACTGCTGAAGCACATTCCGGCCGGGCGTCCCGGCAAACCGGAGGAGGTGGCGGCGGTGGTCTCGTTCTTGATGTCGCCCGACGCGGCCTATATCACGCGGCAGGTGATCGGCGTGAACGGCGGCGTGTTCGGATGAAGCGCGTCGTCGTCACCGGCATGGCGGGGCTGGCGCCGATCGGCCAGTCCTGGCAGCAGGCGCGCGCGGCGCTGGAAGAAAACCGCAGCGGCGTGCGGCGCATCGAGGAGTGGACCGAGATCGAAGGCATGTCCACTTGGATCGGCGCGCCGGTGGCCGACTTCGTCCCGCCCGCGCACTACCCGCGCAAGGCGCTGCGAACGATGGGCCGCGTGGCACTGCTCGGCGTGCGTGCGACCGAACTGGCGCTGGCGGATGCCGGCCTGGCCGACGATCCGCTGCTCGCGAGCGGCGCGGTCGGCGTCGCCTACGGCTCCACCGTCGGCTCGCCGCCGGATGCGGTGGACTTCGCGCTGATGCTGGAGCGTGGCTCGACGCGCGGGGTGAACGCGACCAAGTATTTGCGCATGATGAGCCATACGGCGGCGATCAACATCGGCGTGTTCTTCGGCTTGCGCGGTCGCATCATCCCGACTTCCAGCGCCTGCACCTCGGGCAGCCAGGGCATCGGCTATGGCTACGAGGCGATCCGCTACGGCCGCGCGCGCATCATGCTGTGCGGCGGGGCGGAAGAGCTGTCGCCGACGCAGGCGATCGTGTTCGAC
>DATLZG010000503.1:0-4164 GCA_035574095.1 Burkholderiaceae bacterium
GGTCGAGATCAAGGGCGACGTGTCGAGCCAGTTCGTCACCGGGCTGTTGATGGCCGCGCCGCTGATCGCGCCCCCCGGCGGGCTGACGGTGCGGGTGCCGGGCGCGTTGATCTCGCAGCCCTATGTGGCGATGACGGTGGCCATGATGGCGCGGTTCGGCGTGGCGGTGGCGCGCGGCGCCGGGCATGAATTCCACGTGCCGCGCGCGGGCTACCGCGCGCCCGGTTCGTTCGCGATTGAAGGCGACGCTTCGGCGGCGTCGTACTTTCTTGCGCTGGGGGCGATTGCCGGCGGGCCGGTCCGTGTGGTTGGCGCCGGCCGCGCCAGCGTGCAAGGCGACGTGGCGTTTGCCGACCTGCTCGCCGCGATGGGCGCGCGCATCGTTTGGGGCGAAGACTGGATCGAGGCCGAAGCCGCGCCGCTGTCAGGCGTCGACTACGACTGCACCGCGATACCTGATGCGGCGATGACCGCGGCCGTGGTGGCCCTGTTCGCGCGCGGCCGCACGCGGCTGACCGGCATCGGCTCGTGGCGCGTGAAGGAAACGGACCGCATTGCGGCGATGGCGGCGGAGCTCGCCAAACTGGGCGCGCAGGTGGAAAGCGGCCCCGATTGGCTGGCGGTCGAAGGTCCCGCGGCGCTGCGGGCAGCGACGATCGACACCTACGACGATCACCGCATAGCGATGTGCTTTGCGCTGGCGGCGGCCGGCGGCGTGCCGGTGACGATCCGCGATCCGCGCTGTGTGGCCAAGACCTTTCCGGACTACTTCGATGCGCTGGCCAGCCTCACGCGGGCCTGACGGTGGTGCCGCCCGCCGGCACGCGCGCCCACAGCCGCTCGTGCAGCAGGTAAGCGACCGTGTTGGCGAGTGGCTCCAGCAGTGCGATGGCGCTCGCCACCGGCGCGCTGCCGGTGAGCAGGTACGCGACCGAGAAGGCGACGGTGAAATGCACGACCGCGAAGGTGGCGGTCTTGGCCAGGCTCAGTGACAACGGGATGGGCATGTTGACCTCGATTGTGATGCGCGCATCTTCGCCGCGGCCGCGGGCCGGCGTCCATTTGAATCTGCGAATCGGGTCGATAGCCGCATGACCGTGCCGGTGATCGCGATCGACGGTCCGACCGCCTCGGGCAAAGGCACGGTCGCCGCACGGGTGGCGGCGGCCCTGGGGTTTCACTATCTGGACAGCGGCGCGTTGTACCGGCTCGTTGCCCTGGCCGCGCTCGAAAGCAACGTGCGCGATGACGATGCGCCCGCGCTGGCGGCGCTCGCCGAGCGGCTGCAGCCGCGTTTCGCCGACGGCCGCGTCGAGGTGGACGGCCGCGAGGTCACCGAGGCGATCCGCAGTGAGGAGGTCAGCCGCATGGCGTCGCGCATCGCCGTACACGCCCCGGTGCGCACGGCGCTGATGAAGTTGCAGCGGTCGTTTCGCCGGCCGCCGGGGCTGGTGGCCGACGGGCGCGACATGGGTACGGTCGTATTCCCGGACGCGCAGCTGAAGGTGTACCTGACCGCCAGCCCGGAGGTGCGTGCGGAAAGGCGCTACAAGCAGTTGATCGAAAAGGGTTCCGCGGCTAACATGCGCGACCTTCTGGCGGACCTGCGCGCGCGCGACGAACGCGATACCCAGCGCGCCACCGCGCCGCTCAAGCCCGCCGAAGACGCCTACCGGCTGGACACGTCCGCGCTTTCGATCGACGAGGTCGTCACGCGGATCCTGGCTTGGTATCGCGGCGGCCAGTAGCCGGCCGATCCGGCTGCGGCCTTGGGGGGTGCGCGTCCCGCCGCTCGTTCGTCGAGAAGCTGTCGCACCGATCGTCAACACCGCCTGCACGCAAGGTGCGGGCGAGCAGGAAAGCCTCTTTGATGCAATCTGCTGCTCAGCAAGCCAAAGGCGGCGAATCGTTTGCCGCTCTGTTCGAAGAAAGCCTCGCCCGGCGCGAGATGAAGGCGGGCGAAGTGATCACCGCCGAGGTGATCCGCGTCGACGGCAATTTCGTGATCGTCAACGCCGGCCTCAAGTCCGAGGCCTATATCCCGATCGAAGAGTTCAAGAATGACCGCGGCGAAGTCGATGTGAAGCCCGGTGACTTCGTGTCGGTAGCCATCGAGTCGCTGGAGAACGGTTACGGCGACACGATCCTGTCGCGCGACAAGGCCAAGCGTCTGGCGGCCTGGATGAACCTGGAGAAGGCGCTCGAAAGCGGCGAACTGGTGACCGGCACGATCACCGGCAAGGTCAAGGGTGGGTTGACCGTGATGACCAACGGCATCCGCGCATTCCTGCCGGGTTCGCTGGTGGACGTGCGGCCGGTCAAGGACACCACGCCGTTCGAAGGCAAGACGCTGGAGTTCAAAGTCATCAAGCTCGACCGCAAGCGCAACAACGTGGTTCTGAGTCGCCGTGCCGTGGTCGAGGCGAGCATGGGCGAGGAGCGGCAGAAGCTGCTGGAGACGCTGAAGGAAGGCGCGATCGTCAAGGGCGTGGTCAAGAACATCACTGACTACGGCGCGTTCGTCGATCTGGGTGGCATCGACGGCCTGCTGCACATCACCGACCTCGCATGGCGCCGCGTGCGCCATCCGAGCGAAGTGGTGCAGGTCGGCCAGGAGATCACCGCCAAGGTGCTGAAGTTCGACCAGGAGAAAAACCGCGTTTCGCTCGGCATCAAGCAGCTCGGCGAAGACCCGTGGGTCGGCATCAGCCGCCGCTATCCGCAGGGCACGCGCCTGTTCGGCAAGGTCACCAACATAACCGATTACGGCGCGTTCGTCGAGATCGAGCCGGGCATCGAAGGCCTGGTGCACGTGTCCGAGATGGACTGGACCAACAAGAACGTCGACCCGAAGAAGGTCGTGCAGCTCGGCGACGAAGTCGAGGTTATGGTGCTGGAGATCGACGAAGACCGGCGCCGCATCTCGCTCGGCATGAAGCAGTGCAAGCCGAACCCGTGGGAAGACTTCGCGATGTCGCACAAGAAGGGCGACCGCGTCAAAGGCCAGATCAAGTCGATCACCGACTTCGGCGTGTTCATCGGGCTGCCGGGCGGTATCGACGGTCTGGTGCACCTGTCCGACCTATCGTGGAGCGAGCCGGGCGAGGAAGCGGTGCGCCGCTACAAGAAGGGCGACGAGATCGAAGCGATGGTGCTGGCGATCGACACCGAACGCGAGCGCATTTCGCTCGGCGTCAAGCAGCTCTCGGGCGATCCGTTCTCCAACTACGCTTCGACGCACGAGAAGGGTTCGGTCGTCACCGGCACCGTCAAGAGCGTCGATGCGAAGGGTGCGGTGATCGCGCTCGGCGGCGACGCCGAGGGCTATCTGCGCGCGTCGGAGATCTCGTCCGACCGCGTCGAAGACGCGCGCAATCATCTGAAGGAAGGCGACCAGGTGACGGCGATGATCATCAACATCGACCGCAAGAACCGCACCATCAACCTGTCGATCAAGGCGAAGGACGCCGCCGAGGCGGCGGAGGCGATGCAGCGCATGCAGCAGGAGGCGACCACTGGGACGACCAACCTCGGCGCGCTGCTGAAAGCGAAGTTGGACAAGAGCTGATCGTGACCGGCGGTGCGCGCAGCGCGCGCACCGCCACCGGTGTCAGATGAAGACCTTGACCAAATCCGAGCTGATCGAGCGCCTGGCGCAGCGCCACCCGCGGCTGGTGGCGCGCGACGCCGACGAGGCGGTGAAGACGCTGCTGGATGCGATGAGCGAGGCCTTGGCTTCCGGCAGCCGCATCGAAATTCGCGGCTTCGGCAGCTTCGCGCTGAACTACCGGCCGCCGCGCGTCGGGCGCAATCCCAAATCGGGCGCCAAGGTGTTCGTGCCCGCGAAGTTCGTGCCGCACTTCAAGGCCGGCAAGGAGCTGCGCGAACGCGTCGACGGCCGCGCGGTCGCTGCGCCGGCCGAGACCAACGGCGGCAACGAGTAGAGCAGGCCCCGGCTCGCACGCAGCCCCGCCACGCGCGGGGTTTTCCATTTTCCTGCGCCGTACAATCGAGCGGCCCCGCCCGGAGAGCCGATGAAAGCGATCGCCTGGCTGATTCGCCTGCTGTTCTTCCTGATCGTGCTGTGGTTCGCGCTGAAGAACACGACGCCGGTGCCGGTGCGGCTCACCGAAAAGATCGTCTGGAACGAGGTGCCGCTGATCG
>DATLZG010000504.1:0-3446 GCA_035574095.1 Burkholderiaceae bacterium
GGTGGCGCTGGTGGTGGTCGCGCTGGTGCTGGGCGGCCTGTTGAGCCTGACCGCAGCGCACAGCGCCGCGCAGCGTGTGCGCGATACCGAGCGGCTGCTCGAGCAGGCGCGCCAGGCGCTGCTCGGCTTCGCAGCCGTCAACGGCCGGCTGCCGTGCCCGGCGCATCCGAATCTCGCGGCCACGGCCCCGGGAGCGGGGCTGGAACGCGCGCCGACGGCGACCGGGTGCACCGGCGGTCAGGTGGGCGTGCTGCCCTGGGCCACGCTCGGCTTGCCCGAGCTCGACGCCTGGGGGCGTCGCTTCACCTATCGCGTCAGCGCGCTGCACGCGCGCACGGTCATGCCGCGGTTGCCGACCGACTACGGCTGCACCGTGGCGCCGCCGACGCCGCCGACGCGGTCGGCCTTCGCGTTGTGTTCGCCGGGAGACAACCAAGTGCGGGTCAGTGCGGCCGGCGCGGCGCTGGTGGCCGACGCGCCGGCGGCCATCGTCTCGCACGGCGCCAACGGCTTTGGCGCGTTTCTGCCCGGCGGCGCAACGATGCCCGCCGGCAGCGACCCCGATGAGCTAGAGAACCGCGACGGCGACAACGTCGCCGTACAGCGCACGGTCACCGCGACGTTCGACGATCTGGTCGTGTGGCTGCCCGCGACGCTGCTGGCGCAGGCGATGTTGCAGGCCGGGCGGCTGCCGTGAGCGGTGGCGAAAGCCGCGAATCGGGCGGCGGCGCGAGCGCTTCTCGCCGCACCGACAGGCGCGTTCGTCGGCTACGGTGGCGGACGCGTGCGCGTCGCACGCAGAGCGCGCGGGTCCTAATCGAGTGTTTGTCTGAGAGGGAGTGGCTCCATGGCTAGCAAACGAATCTTGCGGCAGCGCGGTTTCACTTTGGTGGAGATCGCCATCGTTCTGGTGGTGATCGGCGTGCTGCTGGGTGCAATCCTGAAGGGTCAGGAACTGATCGAGAACAGCCGTGCGAAGAACGCGATCAACGAGGTCAACGGCATTCGCGCCGCCTACAACGGCTACATCGACCGCTACAAGCGCGTGCCGGGCGACGACGGGCCGATCGCCACGCTGACCGCGCGCGGCGGCAACTGGACCGGCGTTACGGCCGCCGGCAACAACAACGGCCAGCTCGCCGTGACCGCCGCGCAAACCTTCACCGGCGGCGGCGAGGGTGCGGCGTTCTTCCAACATCTGCGCGCCTCCGGTTACCTGACCGGGCAGGTCAATGCCGCCGGTGCCGCGGCACTGCCACGCAACGCGTTCGGCGGCCTCACCGGCATCGTCAACGCCGCGGTGCTGGGTTACCCGCAGGCCACGCTGATGGTCTGTCAGGGCTCGGTGCCGGGCAAGGCTGCCGTCACGATCGACACGCAAACCGACGACGGCAACCCGGCCACCGGCAACGTGCGCGCCACGCAGGGGGCGAATAACGTGGCGCCGGCCGGCACGGCCGCGGCCTACAACGAAGCACAGACTTACACGGTGTGCGCGACGCTGTAGCCGCGCCGTGCGCGGCACCCGCAGCGCGCGTGGGGAAGATCCCGCTTGACGCGGTCGCTATGGTTGGCGGTGCGAGATCCGGTGGCTAGGATTCGTGGCGCCGGATAGGGCTTCCAACGGGAGGCGTCCATGATGGAGTCCTCGGTCGCAATAGGAGTCCTGGCCGCGGCCCTTCTCACTTCGACGGCGCGAGCGGCGGACGTTTCCGCGGATCCGCAAGCCGCGCTACTTGCGGCCTCGTGTAACGCCTGCCACGGACCGAACGGCGCGTCGGTGGCCGGCATACCGGCGCTCAACGGCCGGAACGCCGATGAGCTGGCGACCGCGTTGCTCGACTACAAGTACGGGCGCCGTACCGGCACCGTGATGAACCGGCACGCGCGCGGTTACAGCGACGACGAACTGCGCGCGATGGCGCGCGAGTTCGCGCGCGCCCAACCGGCCGCCGCGGGGCAGCGATGAATCGGGCGCGGCGCCGTTTGCTCCTCTCGGTGGCAGCGCTCGCCTGCAACGCGCCTTACGTCGCGCGCGCCCAGGCCGCGCCGAAGGTGGTGATCGTCGGCGGCGGCTTTGCCGGCGCCACCTGCGCGCGCTATACGAAGCTATGGGCGCCGCAAGCGGAGGTGACACTGGTCGAGCCGCAGGCGGTATACGTCGCCTGTCCGATGTCGAACCGACTGCTCGCCGGCTCCTTCAACCTGCGCGACCTAGCGCGCGACTATGGCGCGCTGCAGGCCGCCGGCGTGCGCGTGCTGCGCGCGCGCGTGAGCGGGATCGACGTCGCCACCCGTACGTTGCGGCTGGAGGCAGGCGGCGCCTCGAACTGGGACCGCTTGGTGCTCGCGCCCGGCATCGAGTTCGACGAGCAGGCGATCGATGGCCTCGGCGCGGCGCTGGCGACCGATGCCGTCTTGCACGCCTGGCGCGGCGGCACGCAGCAGATCTGGGAGCTGCGCAAGCGCATCGAAACGATGCCCGACGGCGGTGTGATTGCGCTGCACATACCGAAGGCGCCCTATCGCTGCCCGCCCGGCCCCTACGAGCGCGTCAGCCTGATCGCGCACTTCCTGCAGGGCTACAAGCCGAAGGCCAAACTGCTGGTGTTCGACAGCAATGCCGACATCCAGAGCAAGCGCGACCTGTTCCTCGCTGTTTGGAAACAGTACGGCAGCATGATCGACTACGTTCCAAACGCGGAGCTGCTGCGCGTCGCGCCGGACGGACGCAGCCTGGAGTTCCGCGGTCAGGGCCGCCTGCAGACCGACGTCGTCAACGTGATACCGCCGCAGCGCGCGCCGGCGCTGGCGCGCCGCGCCGGTTTGGTCGACCCCGCCGGCAAGTGGTGCCCGGTGGACTTCCAGACCTACGAATCGCGCCTGGTGCCGGGCGTGCATGTGGTGGGAGACGCGATTGCCTCCGCGCCCGGCCAGCCGAAGTCGGGACACATGGCCAACCAGACCGGCAAGGTATGTGCGGCGGCGCTGGCGGCGCGCTTCAACGGCGCGGCTGTGCCGACGCCGGTGATCGCCAACACCTGCTATTCGTTCGTCAGCGCCAACGAGGCGATTTATGTGAGCGGGGTTTATCGGTACGACGCCGCGCAGCGCACGATGGTGCCGGTCAAGGAGGCCGGCGGCACCTCGGCGGCGCCCAACGCCGCCGACGGCGCGCGCGCGATCGGTTGGGTCTACAACATTCTGTTCGATACCTTCGGCAGCAACTTCTCGCTGCAGATCTGAGCCCGCCGCGCTTTCAACTGACGATATAGGCGGCCGCGCCGGTGGCCACCAGGCGGCCGTCGGCGTCGTGCAGCTCCATGCGCGTGCTCGCCACGCGGCTGCCGAGACGGATCGTTTCGGCGCTGGCGTCGAAGTGCGGACCGGTGGCAGGACGCAGGTAATCGACGCGCAAATCGATGGTGCCGAGCTTGGAGAAGCGC
>DATLZG010000505.1:0-6357 GCA_035574095.1 Burkholderiaceae bacterium
CGTGGCTGTCGGAGCCGATCGAGAGCGGCACGCCGGCAGCGAGCCAGGCCGGCAAGTCGGTCAACCCGTCGCCCAGATTGGCTTCGGTGCTCGGGCACAGCACGACAGCCGCGCCGCTACGCGCGACCGCGTCGATCTCGGCGCGCGTCGTGTGTGTGGCATGCACCAGGTTCCAGCGCGCGTCCAGCAACCGTTCGCGCGCCAGCCACTCGATGGGCCGCGCGCCGGTGGCGGCCAGGCATTGATCGACCTCCGTCGTCTGCTCGGCGACGTGGATGTGAATCGGCCCGTCCCAGCCAAAGGCAAGCTCGCACAGCCGCGCGATCGACTGCGGCCGTGCCGCGCGCAGCGAGTGGATCGCGAGGCCGGCGTTCACCAGCGGCTGCGCGCGGGCGGCGATCGCATTGCACGCGTGCCACGCCGCGTCGGCATCGAGCGCGAAGCGGCGCTGCTCGTCGCGCAACTGCGGCTGCGCGAAGCCGGCGCGCTCGTACAGCACCGGCAGGACGGTCAACCCGATGCCCGCCTCGGCGGCGGCGTCCATCAGCGCCCAGGACAAGTGCAGCGCGTCGGCGTAGGGGCGGCCGTCGCGATCGTGCTGCAGGTAATGGAACTCGCAGACCTGCGTGTAGCCGCCGCGCAGCAGCTCCACGTAGAGCTGCGCGGCGATCGCGCGCAGCGCCTCGGCATCGACGCGCAAGGCGACCGCATACATGCGCTCGCGCCAGGACCAGAAGTCGTCGCGCTCGGTCTCGCGCCGTTCGGCCAAACCGGCGCAGGCGCGCTGAAACGCGTGGCTGTGCGCGTCGATCAGCGGCGGCAGCAGCGCGCCGGCAAGCACGGTCGCGCCGGCCGGCGGCGCGGCGACCTCCGGCGTAATCTCGCCCCAGTGCCCCCCTTCGATCGTCAGCAACACCCGTTCGCGCCAGCCTTGCGGCAGCCAGGCGCGCGGCGCCCATAACATCGCGTCAGGCATCGGGCCTCCAGGCGAGCACCGTTTCGAGAAGCGCGCGCAGCACAGGTTCGAGCTGCGCGGCACGCCCGTCATCGAGGGCATACGGAGGCGACTCCTCCATGTAGCAGGACCAGCACATCTCCAGTTGCACCGCGTGCACGCCTTCGTGCGGCCGGCCGTAGTGCCGCGTGATGTAGCCGCCCTTGAAACGGCCGTCGACGACGTGCGTGAAGCGCTTCTGCGCCGCCAGCACAGCGGCCAGCGCCGCGCGCAGCGACGGCGCGCAACTGGCGCCATTGGCGGTGCCGAGGTTCAGGTCCGGCAGCTTGCCTTCGAACAGCCAGGGCAGCTCGGACTTGATGCTGTGACCGTCCCACAGCACGGCGTAGCCGTGTTTGGCTTTGAGCCGCTCGAGCTCCTGCGCGAGCGCGTCGTGATAGGGCTGCCAATAAGCGGCCAGCCGCTGCGCGATTTCGTCCGCGTCAGGCGCGCAGCCATCGCGATACAGCGGCTGCCCGGAGAACGAGCGCGTCGGCACGAGTTCCGTGTTGTTGGCGCCCGGATACAGCGGCCGATTCTCCGGCGGCCGGTTCAGATCGATGACGTAGCGCGACAGCCGCGGCACGATCAAACTGGCGCCCAGTTCGCGCGCGAATGCGTAGAGGCGATCGACGAACCAGTCGGTGTCTTCCGCCGCCAGCGCGCGTTCGACGAAGCGCGGCCGCAGCGACGGCGGAATCTGCGTGCCCGCGTGCGGCACGCTGACCAGCAGCGGCGCAGCGCCGCGATGTAGGCGGTACACCGCTTCGGTCATCGCTGCACCGCCTTTCCGCCGCAGATCACGCCGCTGCACGCCGGGCGGCCGAACCAGTACGCCAGTTCGCGCGGATGCTCGGCGTCCCACACCGCTAGATCGGCGCGCTGGCCCGGGGCCAGGCGGCCGCGGTCGGTTAGGCCCAGCGCGCGCGCGCCGTTGACCGTCATGCCGCGCAGCGCTTCCTCCGGCGTCAGCCGAAACAGCGTGCAGGCCATGTTCAGCATCAGCAGCGGCGACAGCGTGGGCGACGAACCTGGATTGTGGTCGGTGGCAACGGCCAGCGGCACGCCGGCCGCGCGCAAGGCCGCCACCGGCGGCAGCTTGGTCTCGCGCAGGAAGTAAAACGCGCCCGGCAGCAGCACCGCCACCGTGCCGGCGCGTGCCATCGCCTGCACGCCGGCCTCGCTCAAGTACTCCAGGTGATCGCAGGACAGCGCGCCGAATTCGACCGCCAGCAGCGCGCCGCCCTGGTCGCTCAACTGTTCGGCGTGCAGCTTGACCGGCAGTCCCAGTGCGCGCGCCGCCTCGAACACGCGCCGCGTCTGCGTCACAGTGAAGCCGATGCGCTCGCAAAAGGCATCGACCGCATCGACCAGACCCGCCGCGTGCAGCGGCGGCAGCCAGGCGCAGACGGCGTCGATGTAGTCGTCGGCGCGCCCCGCGTACTCCGGCGGCAGCGCGTGCGCGGCAAGACAAGTGGTCGTCACCGTCAGCGGCAACTGCTGCCCGAGCCGGCGCGCGACACGCAGCGATCGCGCCTCGTGTTCCTCGCTCAGCCCATAGCCGGATTTCACTTCCAGCGTGGTCACGCCTTCGGCCATCAACGCGAGCGCGCGGGCGCGGGCGCCGGCGAACAGTTGCTCGTCGCTCGCCGCGCGCGTGGCGGCGACCGTGGAGACGATGCCGCCGCCCGCGCGCGCGATCTCTTCGTAGCTCGCGCCCTGCAGCCGCAGCTCGAATTCGGCCGCGCGCTGGCCGCCGTAGACGAGATGCGTATGGCAATCGACGAGGCCCGGCGTCACCAGCGCCCCGCCGAGATCGCGCTCGGCATCGGGGCGCAGCGCGTGCGGCAGTTCGTCTTCGGCGCCGACCCAGGCGATGCGCTCGCCGTCGGACAAAAGCGCCCCGCGTTCGATCAGTCCCCAGCCGTGCTCGCCCGCGAATGTGGCAAGCCGCGCGTTGCGCCACAGCGTCTTCATCCCGCGCTCCGCTCCGTCTCGACCGTCAGCCACCAACCGTGCGGGCGCGTCCCGCGCTGCGCGGCATGGAATGTCAACGCCGCCGGTGGCCGCTCGAACCACAGCAGCGTGCGCGGCGCGAGTTCGACGCCGTCGCAACGCCCGGCCACCGCGCTGAACAGCCCGCACGCCGCGCCGGGCGGCGCGCGATACGGTTGTCCGTCGACCGCCGGCTGCATCGCGCCGCGCACGCCGCGCAGCATCAGGTTCAGATCCTGCGTTGGCCCTGCGAGCAGCCGGCAGTGTGTTTCCGCGGCACCGGAAAACGACAGCGGTGCGTCGCCACGCAGCAGCCGGTACGCGCGGCCGTCGATCGTCAGTTCGACGCCCGCGCCGTCGAGCACCGCGAACCAGCGCTCGACGCCGGGAAAAGCCGAAAACGGTCCGTCGCGCTCGATCGCGGCGACGCTGACGCGCACACGCCAGTCGTCCGCCGCCGGCAAGGCGAGCAGCTCGCGCGTCAGGCCGCCGCCGTTGCGCCAGGGCCGCGGCCTTGCATCGATCGTGCGCACGAGCCGATACATCACGGGCTGAACCCGCCTTCCAGTTGATAGCGCGAGCCCGGATGCACCAGCCGCGCGAGGGTGATCGGCACGCCGCGGCTGACGGTACGGCGCACGACGATCAGGCACGGCTCGTCGCGGCCGATGCCGAGCAGCTTCGCTTCCTGCTCGGTCGGCCGGTTCGCTTCGATCGTGTATTGCGCCTCCCACAGCGGCGCGACCTCGAGCAGGTAGTGCGTCGGCGTCGTGCGCGTGAAATCGACCTCGAGATAGTTCGGCGCGCAGGCCGGGTTGACGTAGCGGTCCTCGCATTGCAGCGGCACGTCGTTGTCGTAGTGCACGATCAGCGTGTGATAGACGGGCGCGCCCGGCGCCAGCCCCAGCCGTTCGGCCAATGCGCGCGGCGCGCGCTCTTCGCGCTTGACGTGCACGGCGGCGCGATGGCGATGGCCGCGCGCTTCGATTTCCTCGTGCAGATCGCGGATCGTCAGCGTGGAGGACAGCCGCACCGGGGCGGCGGCGAACGTGCCGACACCCTGCACGCGCTCGACAAGGCCTTCGGCCTGCAGTTCGCGCAGTGCGCGGTTGACCGTCATGCGGCTGACGCCGAACTGCGCCACCAGCTCCGCTTCCGAGGGCATCAGCTCGCCGGGCCGCCAGCGGCCGGCGGCCAGCCGCGCCTTCAGATGCGACTTGACGCGCTGGTACGGGGCGAGCGGCGCGCGGCGCGCGGCGGTATCCATGCCGTCCAGCATAGTTGACTAAGCTTGTCTAGACAAGTACAGTGGCCGCGCTCGCAACCGCCGCCGGAGGCCGCCGATGACCGATCTGTCCACGCCCCGCCCCGCCGCCCGCCCGCGCCCGGTGCGCGCGCCGCGCGGCGCGGCGCTCACCTGCCGCAACTGGCAGATCGAAGCCGCGTACCGCATGATCCAGAACAACCTCGACCCGGAAGTGGCCGAGAACCCCGACGCGCTGGTCGTCTATGGCGGCATCGGCAAGGCGGCGCGCAATTGGGATTGCTTCGAGGCGATCCTCGCCGCGTTGCGCGAGCTGCGCGAAGACGAGTCGCTGCTGATCCAGTCGGGCAAGCCGGTCGGCGTGTTCCGCACCCATGCCGACGCGCCGCGCGTGCTGCTCGCCAACTCCAATCTGGTGCCGAAGTGGGCCACCTGGGAGCACTTCAACGAGCTGGACCGCAAGGGCCTGATGATGTTCGGGCAGATGACCGCCGGCTCCTGGATCTACATCGGCAGCCAGGGCATCGTGCAAGGCACCTATGAGACCTTCGCCGAAGCGGGGCGGCGCCACTATGGCGGCTCGCTGGCCGGCCGCTGGATCCTGACCGCGGGGCTCGGCGGCATGGGCGGCGCGCAGCCGTTGGCGGCGAGCTTCGCCGGCGCTGCGTCGCTGGTCATCGAATGCCAGCAAAGCCGCATCGATTTCCGGCTTCGCTCGCGCTATCTGGACGAGCAGGCGCGCGATCTGGACGACGCGCTGGCGCGCATTGCGCGCTACACGAAAGAGAAGAAAGCGGTGTCGGTCGGGCTGCTCGGCAACGCCGCCGAAATCCTGCCGGAGCTGGCGCGCCGCGCGAAAGCGGGCGGGATCAAGCCGGACCTGCTGACCGATCAGACATCCGCGCACGATCTGATCTACGGCTATCTGCCGGCGGGATGGACCGTGGAGCGCTGGCGCGCCGCGCAGGCCGACGCCTCGCAGCACGCCGAGCTGCGGGCGGCCGCCGCGCGCTCCTGCGCGCAGCATGTGCGCGCGATGCTCGAGTTCCAGGCGCTCGGGGTGCCGACCTTCGACTACGGCAACAACATCCGGCAGGTCGCGTTCGATCAGGGCGTGGCGAACGCCTTCGCCTTCCCCGGCTTCGTACCCGCGTACATCCGCCCGCTGTTCTGTCGCGGCAAGGGCCCGTTCCGCTGGGTCGCGCTGTCCGGGGACCCCGAGGACATCCGCAAGACCGACGCCAAGCTCAAGGAGCTGTTCCCGCACGACGCGCACCTGCACCAGTGGCTGGACATGGCCGAGGCGCGCATCGCCTTCCAAGGGCTGCCGGCGCGCATCTGCTGGCTCGGCCTGGGCGAACGGCATCGCGCGGGGCTGGCGTTCAACGAGATGGTCGCGCGCGGCGAACTGAAGGCGCCGATCGTGATCGGCCGCGACCATCTGGATTCCGGCTCGGTCGCCTCGCCGAACCGCGAGACCGAGGCGATGCAAGACGGCTCCGATGCCGTATCCGACTGGCCGCTGCTCAATGCGCTGCTCAACACCGCCAGCGGCGCCACCTGGGTCAGCTTGCATCACGGCGGCGGCGTCGGCATCGGCTACTCGCAGCACGCCGGCGTGGTGATCGTATGCGACGGCACCGAAGCGGCCGCCAAGCGCATCGAGCGCGTGCTGTGGAACGACCCGGCCAGCGGCGTGATGCGCCACGCCGACGCCGGCTACGAAGACGCGATCGCCTGCGCGCGCGAGCACGGGCTGAAGCTGCCGATGATCGGGCGGCAGAAATGACCAAAGCTCAGGTTGACGCGGATGGACGCGGATTGAAACGGATTCTGTAAAGGTCGCCAGGCCGTCATTCCAGTGATGCGCGCATGCGGTCGTTGCCAGCCCGGCTCTCGCTACGCGCTGCGGGCGTCGGGGCCGACATCCGCGCGACGCCCGATTCTCGAAGTTCATCCGCGTAAATCCGCGTCCAAAGAAACCGCGTTGTCCCGATGAAACTCGTCCCTGGCGCCTTGCGCCTCGAAGACCTGACCGCGATCCACGCCGGCGGCGTTGCGCTGCAGTTGGACGACAGCGCCCGCCCTGCGATCGCCGCCAGCG
>DATLZG010000506.1:0-7295 GCA_035574095.1 Burkholderiaceae bacterium
AGTCAACGGAGAACGGACGCGGTCACCCTTCGGCGGTGGCCGCCTTCTTCGCGCGCGGCGCGCGCGTCTTCTTCGCCGCGGCACCGGACAGCTTGGCGACGGCGGCGGTCAGCTCTTCCACCCGCTTGGTGAGCGCCGCGATGTCGCGGTGGGTCGGCACCCCGAGCCGCGACAACGCGCGCTCGACGCGCTCTTCGAACACCGACTCCAGCTTGTCCCAGGTGCCGTTGGCCTGCTTCTGGAACTTGCCGGCGACTTCGGCGAACTTGCCGCTCACTTCGGCGAGTTTGCCTTCGGTCATCTTCAGCGTGCGCTTCTGAATCGAGCTGCCTTCCTTGACCAGAGCCTGGAAAACCTTCTGGCCTTCTTCCTGCGTCTTCGCAAAGGCGCCGAGACCGGCCAGCCAGATCTGATGCGCGGATTCCTTGATCGCGGCGGCGAGCTGGCTGTCCTGCTTTGCGCCCTCGGCCATGGCCTTCAGCTTCTTCACCATCGTCGGCTCCTCGTTGAAACGGACGGGCGCAGTTTAGGCAGCCGCGCTAGAGCACGCCACCTAGATGGCGGTGCGCCGCGCCACCGGCGCGCACGGCGTACCGGCCAGACGCGTGGTTGTGCGGTTGCGCTGGCGCGGGCGGTGCGCCATCGGGCAAGATTCGGCGACGCGACCGCAGTG
Source organism: Burkholderiaceae bacterium (assembly GCA_035574095.1). Classification (GTDB taxonomy): domain Bacteria; phylum Pseudomonadota; class Gammaproteobacteria; order Burkholderiales; family Burkholderiaceae_F; genus JAKANT01. The sequence goes on from DATLZG010000506.1 coordinate 674, forward strand.
CGGCAAGCATCCCGGATCGCTCGCACGGCAAGGTACGGAAGGGGACACGACGATGGCAGCGAAGTCGGCGCGCGCGCCGCGCGCGAGCAAGGCCGGTGTGCTGAACCGCCTGTCGGTGCGTTCGCTCGCCGGGCAGGTGCGCGCGTGGGCCGACTCCGCGCTCGGCATCGCCAACGCGGCGGCCGACCTGCAACTGGCCGTTGCCAAAGGTACGGCCAAGACGCCGGCGCGACGCGCGATGCTGGAGCGCGCGGGCAAGTGGCTGCAACGCGCACGCAAGGCGGCCGGCTACAGCATCGGCGAACTCGGGCGCGCGATCGATTTGCAGGATCCCGAACTGCTGGCGTTGGTCGAAAAGGGCCGCATCGCGCTGCCGTTCGAGATCATCCTGCGGCTGGCGGCGGTGCTGGGGCGCAACGATCCGATCGCGTTCGCGATGAACCTGACGCGCGCGTCGCGGCCCGAGCTGTGGCGCGCGCTGGAGAACCTGGGCGTGGGGCGCCTTTTGCTGCAATCGGCGCGCGAGCGCGCGTTCGCCAACGTACTGCGCGCGCACGACGCCGCGCGCAGCCTGAACGATGCCGAGTTCGCGGCACTGCTGAAGTTGGTGGACGCGGCCGTGCAGGCGGCGCTGGCCTTTCGTGCCGGGCTGCGGGTTTCCCCGCGTCGCGCGGCGCGGGGCTGAGACGATGCGGCAGGTCGAGCGTGGCCTCCAAAGAACGTGGTTGCGATTGCCGGTCGCGCGATCGCCCCGCAGAATGCCGGCGCGAATGATCACCCCCAGTCCTACGTCGGCACGGCCGGCGCCGGCACGACGCGCCCCGGTCGTGACGCGCGACCTGTCGGTACGCGATCGGCAGGCGCTGGTCGAGCACTTTTTGGCGCTCGGCGCCGAGGACCGCCGCCTGCGTTTCGGCATGGCCGTGGCCGACGACGCGTTGCGCGAGTACGTGGCGCGCATCGATTTCGCCCGCGACGCGCTGTTCGGAGTCTTCAACCGCAGGCTGCGTCTGGTCGGCGTCGCCCACGTGGCCGTCGAGCACGACGACGCCGAACTCGGCATCTCGGTGCTGCCGCGCTATCGCGGCCGCGGTATCGGCGGCGCGCTGCTGGAGCGCTCGCACCTGTACGCGCGCAATCAAGGCATTCGCAGGCTGCTGATGCATTGCCTGGCGGAAAACGCGGCGATGATGCGTCTGGCGCGACGGCAGGGCATGCAGGTCGTCGTTCACGGCGGCGAAGCGGCGGCGCGCGTCGCGGTGCCACCGGCCGATGCGGCCAGCCGCATCGGCGAGCTGGTCGCCATACAAGTGGGTTTGTTCGATTTCGCCTTGAAGGCACTGGTCCGCGCCGCGCGCGGCGGCGGTTGATCCCTCAGGAGGAGACGCAATGGAAAAGATCTGGCTTAAGAGTTACCCGCCGGGCGTGCCGGCCGAAGTGAAGATCGACCGCTACCGCTCGATCCCGCAACTGATCGAGGCGAGCGTCGCCAAGTACCGGCAGCGGCCGGCCTACCGCTGCATGGGCAAGACGCTGACGTTCGACGACGTGGACAAGATGTCCGCGCAGTTCGGCGCCTGGCTGCAGAGCAAGGGACTCGCCAAGGGTGCGCGCGTGGCGGTGATGATGCCGAACGTGCTGCAGTATCCGATCGCCGTGTTCGGCATCCTGCGCGCCGGTTGTACCGTCGTCAACGTCAACCCGCTTTACACGCCGCGCGAGCTCGAGCATCAGCTCAAGGACTCGGGCGCCGAGGCGATCGTGATCCTGGAGAACTTCGCCACCACGCTGCAGCAGGTGATCGCCAGGACCCAGGTCAAGCACGTGGTGCTGGCGGCGCTGGGCGACCTGCTGGGCCTGAAAGGCCTGGTGGTGAACCTGGTGGTGCGCAAGGTCAAAAAGATGGTGCCGCCGTTCGAGCTGCCGGGCGCGGTGCGCTTCAACGACGTGTTGTCCGCCGGTGCCGGCATGACGCTGCGGCCGGTGGAACTCGGGCCGGAAGACATCGCATTCCTGCAGTACACCGGCGGCACGACCGGAGTGTCCAAAGGGGCGATGCTGACGCACCAGAACATCCTCGCCAACATCGCACAGGTGCAGGCGTGGTTCGCACCGGTGACCGACGAGAACAACCCGCACATCATGGTCGCGCCGCTGCCGCTGTACCACATCTACGCGCTGACCTGTAACTGCCTGTACATGATGGCCGACGGCGGCTGCTGCCTGTTGATTCCGAACCCGCGCGACATCCCGGGCTTCATCAAGGAGCTGGCCAGCAACAAGTTCACCGCGATCAGCGGCCTGAACACGTTGTACAACGCGCTGCTCAACCACCCCGACTTCGGCAAGATCGATTTCTCCCACCTGCGGCTGGCAACCGCCGGCGGCATGGCGATGCAGACTGCCGTGGCCAAGCGCTGGCAGGAGGCGACCGGAGTGCCGATCCTGGAGGGCTATGGGCTGACCGAGACCTCTCCGGTGGCCACCACCAATCCGGTCAACATCAAGGAGCACACCGGGACGATCGGGCTGCCGCTGCCGTCGACGATCATCACGATCCGCGACGACGACGGCAACGAACTGCCGGTCGGGCAGGTGGGCGAGATCTGCATCGCCGGCCCGCAGGTGATGAAGGGTTACTGGAACCGGCCGGAGGAGACCGCCAAGGTGATGACGCGCGACGGCGCGTTCCGCACCGGCGACATCGGCGTGATGGACGAGCGCGGCTTCATCAAGATCGTCGATCGCAAGAAGGACATGATCCTGGTGTCGGGCTTCAACGTCTATCCGAACGAAATCGAAGACGTGGTCGCCTCCTGCCCCGGCGTGCTGGAGTGCGCGGTGATCGGCGTGCCGGACGAAAAGTCCGGCGAGGTGCCGAAGGTGTTCGTGGTCAAGAAGGATCCGGCGCTCACCGAGCAGCAGGTGCTCGAGCACTGCCGCAAGAATCTGACCGCGTACAAGGTGCCGCGCTACGTCGAGTTTCGCAGCGAGCTACCGAAGACGCCGGTCGGCAAGATCCTGCGCCGCGCGCTGCGCGACGAGCCGGCGAAAAAGGCGGCGTGACGCGCGGCACCTCGTCCCGACGAGGAAGGCGAGAAGGGATCTCATGCCGGCCGGCATGAGATCTTTCGTCCGCGGCGCGGACTCGGCATGACGGTGGCGGAAGACACGGAAAGGTGGGGAGGCGACAGATGCGGTACTTCGTGACGGGGGCATCGGGCTTCATCGGCAAGCGGTTGGTGCGCAAGCTGCTGGCGCGGCGGGCGAGCGTCGTTTACTTCCTGCTGCGCGAAGCGAGCAAGGACAAGGTGCCGGAGTTGCTGAGCTACTGGGGCGTGGACGAGAAGCGCGCGATCCCCGTGTACGGCGATCTGACGCAGCCGAAGCTCGGGCTCGCCAAGAGCGCGGTCAAGGAGCTCGGCCAGATCGATCACTTTTTCCACCTGGCGGCGGTATACGACCTGAAGGCCGACGCCGAGAGCCAGATCGTCGCCAACATCGAGGGCACCCGAAACGCGGTGGCGCTCGCCAACGAGATCGAGGCCGGTTGCTTTCAGCACGTGTCTTCGATCGCCGCGGCCGGCATGTACGAAGGGGTGTTCCGCGAGGACATGTTCGAGGAGGCCGAAAACCTCGATCACCCGTACTTCGCCACCAAGCACGACAGCGAAAAGATCGTGCGCAAGGAGTGCCGAGTGCCGTGGCGCGTGTATCGCCCGGGGCTGGTGGTCGGCGACTCCAAGACCGGCGAGATGGACAAGATCGACGGTCCGTACTACTTCTTCAAGCTGATCCAGAAGATGCGCAAGGCGTTGCCGCCCTGGATGCCGACCATCGGCATCGAAGGCGGCCGCATCAACATCGTGCCGGTGGACTTCGTGGTCGACGCGATCGACCACATCGCGCACGCCAAAGGCCATGACGGCAAAGCCTTCCATCTGGTCGACCCGACGCCGTACCGCGTCGGCGACGTGCTGAACATCTTCGCCCGCGCCGCGCACGCGCCGGAGTTCGGCCTGCGCATCAACGCGGCGCTGTTCGGCTTCATTCCGCCGAGCGTGAAGAAGGGACTGCTGGCGCTGACGCCGGTCAAACGCATCCGCAACGCGGTGATGAAGGACCTCGGGCTGCCCGAGGACATCTTGCAGTTCGTCAACTACCCGACCCGCTTCGACTGCCGCGAGGCGACCGCGGCGCTGAAGGGCAGCGGCATCGAATGTCCGCGGCTGGAGGATTACGCGTGGCGGTTGTGGGATTACTGGGAGCGGCACCTCGACCCGGACCTCTTCATCGACCGCACGCTGAAAGGGCAGGTGCAGGGCAAAGTGGTGCTGGTGACCGGCGGCTCCTCTGGCATCGGGCTGGCCGCGGCGCACAAGATCGCGCAGGCCGGCGCGATCACGGTGATCGTCGGCCGCGACCAGGACAAACTGAACGCCGCCAAGGCCGAGATCGACGCCGCGTTGCAAGAGGCCGGCAATCCGAACGGCGGCCAGGTGGTGACGCTGTCGGCCGATCTGGCCAGCCTGGAGAGCACCGACAAGATGGTCGCCTGGCTGGTCGAGAAGTACGGCGGCGTGGACGTGCTGATCAACAACGCCGGCCGTTCGATCCGGCGCGCGATCGAGAACTCCTACGATCGTTTCCACGACTTCGAGCGCACGATGCAGTTGAACTACTTCGGCTGCCTGCGCACGACGCTCGGGCTGCTGCCGCACATGGCCGCCAAGCGCAAGGGGCACGTGGTCAACATCAGCTCGATCGGCGTGCTGACCAATGCGCCGCGTTTCTCCGCCTACGTGGCGAGCAAGGCGGCGCTGGACGCGTGGACGCGCTGCGCGGCGAGCGAGTTCATCGATGTCGGCGTGACCTTCACCACGATCAACATGCCGCTGGTGCGCACGCCGATGATCGCGCCGACCAAGATCTACCAGAACGTGCCGACGCTGTCGCCCGACGAGGCGGCCGACCTGATCGTGCAGGCGATCGTCTACAAGCCGGTGCGCATCGCCACCAAGCTCGGCATCTTCGGGCAGGTGCTGCACGCGCTGGCGCCGCGCGTGGCGCAGATCATCATGAACACCACGTTCCGCATGTTCCCGGAATCCGAGGCGGCCAAAGGCGTGAAGGAAGGCGAGAAAGCGAAGCCGACCGCCGATCAGATCGCATTCGCCAATCTGATGCGCGGCATTCACTTCTGACCGCCCGCGGTGCCGCGCGGATCGCTCGGCTGCGATTTGCCGCGCGCGCCGCGTAAACTCGCGGCATGTCCAACGCGCCCGCCAACGCGATCGTTTCGATCCGCGACCTGCACTTCGCCTACAACGAGCGACCGGTCTTGAAGGGCCTATCGCTCGACGTTGCGCGCGGCAAGCTGGTGGCGATCCTCGGCGTTTCCGGCTGCGGCAAGACCACGCTGCTGCGGCTGATCGGCGGCCAGCTGCGGCCCGCGCGCGGCGAGGTGATCGTCGCCGGCGAGGCGGTGCACCGGCTCGACACCGCCGGCCTGTACCGGCTGCGGCGCAAGATGGGCATGATGTTCCAGCAAAGCGGGCTGTTCACCGACCTGTCGGTGTTCGACAACATCGCGTTTCCGTATCGCGAACACACGCGGCTGCCGGAGGCGATGATCCGCGACCTCGTGCTGATGAAGCTGCAGGCGGTCGGGCTGCGCGGCGCCTTTCGCCTGATGCCGGCGGAGCTTTCGGGCGGCATGACGCGGCGGGTGGCGCTGGCGCGTGCGATCGCGCTCGACCCGCAGTTGATCATGTACGACGAACCGTTCGCGGGGCTGGACCCGATCTCGCTGAACGTGATCGCCGATCTGATCCGCCGCCTGAACGACGCGCTCGGCGTGACCTCGATCGTCGTCACCTACGATGCGGCCGAAGCGCTCGCCTGCGCCGACTACATCTACCTGATGGCCGACGGCGTGATCGTCGGGCACGGCACACCGGCCGAGATCCGCGCCGCGACCGATCCGTACGTCCATCAATTCGTGCACGCCGAACCCGACGGTCCGGTGGCGTTCCGGTATCCGGCCAAGCCCTACGAGGTCGAGCTCGGGCTGGCGGCGGGCGAGGGCGGGCACGCCGCGCGGCCCTGATGGCCGCTCCCAGCGTGAACGGTGCGGTGACGCCCAGCGCCTGGGCGCCGCTCGCGCACCCGGTGTTCCGCACGCTGTGGCTCACCTGGCTCGCCTCCAACGTCTGCCTGTGGATGAACGACGTGGCGGCGGCCTGGCTGATGACGCAGCTTGCCACCTCCACCGTGATGGTGGCGCTGGTGCAGACGGCATCCACGCTGCCGGTGTTCCTGCTCGGGCTGCCGAGCGGCGCGCTGGCCGACATCCTGGACCGCCGGCGCTGGTTCTTCGCCACCCAACTGTGGGTGGCGTTCAATGCGATCGTGCTGACCGTCGTGCTTCTCGCCGGGTGGCTGAATCCGGTGCTGCTGCTCGTGCTCACCTTCGGCAACGGCATCGGCTTGGCGCTGCGCTGGCCGGTTTACGCGGCGATCGTTCCGGAGGTGGTGCCGCGCCGCGATCTGCCGGCGGCGATGGCGCTGAACGGCGTGGCGGTCAACACGTCGCGCATCATCGGGCCGCTGGTGGCGGGCG
>DATLZG010000507.1:0-2163 GCA_035574095.1 Burkholderiaceae bacterium
CCAAGTGCGCGTGGCTCGCGTGAACTGGGGGTTGCGTTGGCTGGCCGCATCGTAGCCATGCCAGCGATCGCCGTAAATTACGGCCCGTGGCAACGGCTGGAGGAGTGCGATGACGGAGAAGACGGCGCTGGTCACCGGCGCGGGCAGCGGCATCGGCCGCGCGGTGGCGCTGGCTTTTCTCGCCAACGGGTATCGCGTCGCGTTGGCGGGACGGCGGGTGGATGCGCTCGAGGCGACGATCAAGCTGGCGGGCGCCGACGGCGCGCGCGCGCTGGCGGTGCCCACCGACGTCGGCGATCCGGCAGCCGTGCACGCGCTGTTCGCCAAGGTCAAGGAAAGCTTCGGGCGCCTGGACGTGCTGTTCAACAACGCCGGCACCGGCGCGCCGGCGATCCCGCTGGAGGACCTGACGTACTCGCAGTGGCAGGCCGTGGTCGACGCCAATCTGACCGGCGCGTTCCTGTGCCTGCAGCAGGCGTTCAAGCTGATGAAGTCGCAAACGCCGCGCGGCGGCCGCATCATCAACAACGGCTCGATCTCGGCGCACGCGCCGCGTCCGCATTCGGCGCCGTATACGGCGACCAAGCACGGCATCACCGGGCTGACGAAGGCGGCGGCGCTCGACGGCCGCGCCTACGACATCGCGGTCGGGCAGATCGACATCGGCAACGCCGCCACCGACATGACCGAGCGCATGGCGCAGGGCGTGCTGCAGGCCAACGGCCAACTGGCGCCCGAGCCGCGCATGGATCTGAAACACGTCGCCGACGCGGTGCTGTACATGGCCGGCCTGCCGCTCGACGCCAACGTGCTGTTCATGACGGTGATGGCGACCAAGATGCCGTTCGTCGGCCGCGGCTGAGGTGGAAGCGCTGCGCCGTCTGCGGCGGCCTGACGGCGTCAGCCTCTGTTATGGCGTCACGCCGGCGGCGCGGCGCGCGCCGGGCCGCGCGGTGTTGCTGCTGCACGGGCTGGCGAGCAACAAATCGCGCTACGCCGAGTTCGTCGCGCACACGACGCTCGCCGCACGCTTCGACGTGCTGCGCGTCGACCTGCGCGGCCACGGCGATTCGCCAGCGCGCGGGCCGTTGTCGCTCGAACTGTGGTGCGACGATCTGGCCGCGATCCTGGATGCGGAGGCGCATCCGCGCGCGATCGTCGTCGGCCATAGCCTGGGCGCGCAGGTCGCGCTCGCCTTCGGCGCGCGCTATCCGGATCGCACCGCGGGGCTGGCGTTGATCGATCCGGTGTTTCGCCCCGCGCTGCGGGGCAATTGGCGGCGCATCGCGCAACTGGCGCCGTTGTTTCGCGCCGCGGCCGCGCTGGTGCGGCTGGCGAACGCGCTCGGCTTGCGGCGCCGGCACGTCGAGCCGTACGACCTGCAGCGGCTCGACGAACTGGCGCGCGCCGCGCTCGCTTCGCCGGCGGGGAGCGCCGAGTTCGTGCGCCGCTACAGCTCGGCGTGCGAAGACCTGCGGCACTTTCGCACCGCGCACTATCTGCAGGAGCTGGTCGAGATGTTCCGCCCGCCGCCGCCGCTCGCCGCGCTGGGGATGCCGGTGCTGGTGCTGCTTTCCACCGGCGGCACGTTCGCCGATGCGGCGACAATGGCGCAACTGCTGGCGCAACTGCCGCGCGCGCAGACGGTGGCGATCGACTGCCAGCACTGGCCGCTCACCGAGCGGCCGTTCGAAGTGCGCACCGCGATCGAACGCTGGTGCGAGGCGATCTGCTGAAACGAAAAACGGCCCGTGCCCGGGCCGTTGTCGATTGCTGTGCGTGCGCCTTCAGCCGCGCACGCTCAATTGCTCGCCATTGACTTCGACCTTGGCGCCGACGGCCAGGCCGGGCGGCGTGCCGTAGTCGAACGTGCGCAGCGTGCCGTCGTTCATCTTCACGTCGACGTGATAGACGGTCTTCGCGCGCGCCTGCTTCTCGAGCTGGTGTCCGGCGACCGCGCCGCCGACCGCACCGGCGACGGTCAGCGCATCCTTGCCGCGCCCGCCGCCGAACTGGTGTCCGACCACGCCGCCGATCACGCCGCCGGCCACCGCGCCCAGACCCGTGCCTTCGCCGGCCTGCTTGCTTTCGCGTACGGCGACCACGACGCCGCAGTTGGCGCACGCGGCGGCGGCGCCGCGCGGCGCGGGCTTGGCGGCGGTG
>DATLZG010000508.1:0-10100 GCA_035574095.1 Burkholderiaceae bacterium
CGCATCGCGATCCTCGCGTTCGGCTCGATGGTGTATCCGGCGCTGGCGGCGGCCGAAGCGATCGACGCCAGCGTCGCCAACATGCGCTTCGTCAAGCCGCTCGACCGCGAGCTGCTGCGGCGGCTGGCCGAAACGCATGACGCGCTCGTCACCGTGGAGGAAAACGTCGTGATGGGCGGCGCCGGCTCGGCCTGCTCCGAGGCGCTCGCCGAGCTGCGCATCGAGCGGCCGGTGCTGCACCTGGGCTTGCCCGACGAATTCATCGACCACGGCGATCCGGCGCGGCTGCTCGCCAGCGTGGGGTTGGACGCCGCCGGCATCGAAGAGTCGATCCGCGCGCGTTTCGGCCACCTGCTCGGGGTCGTGCGTCGCGCGCGTTCCGTTGCCTGAGCCCCAGCGTGCGCCCGATCGCCGTGTTTCAGCACGCGGCCGATGTCGCGCCAGGCTACTTCGTCGAGTGGCTCGAGACGCGCGGCCTGCCGTATCGGGTCTTTCACCCGTATCGCGGCGAGCCGGTGCCGGCGGATCCCGGCGCGTTCTCCGGCCTGTGCCTGATGGGCGGGCCGATGAGCGTGAACGATCCGCTGCCGTGGATCGAGGCCGAACTGGCGCTGATCCGCGCCGCCGATGCAGCCGCGGTGCCGGTGATCGGCCATTGTCTCGGCGGCCAGTTGATCGCGAAGGCGTTCGGTGCGCCGGTGGCGCGTCATCCGGTCAAGGAGATCGGCTGGAGCGAGGTCGTGGTCACCGACCCGCGGCTTGCGGCGCGCTGGTTGGGCGCGGACGCGCCGGCGTCGCTCGAACTGTTCCAGTGGCACGGCGATTCGTTCGCGCTGCCGCCCGGCGCACGCAACTTTCTCGCCAGCGCGCTGTGCGCGAACCAGGCGTTCGCAATTGAACGCGAAGGTTATGCGCACCTCGGCATGCAGTTTCACTGCGAGATGACCCCGGCGCTGATCCGCGCCTGGCTCGAAGATCGCACGTGGATCGAGGAGATCGCGGAGGAGCGTCGGATCACCGGTGGCCCGGGTGTGCAAGACGCCGAGCAGATGCTGGAACGGGCCGAGCAGCGCTGCGCGCAGATGAACGCCCTCGCGGCGCGGATCTACGCGCGCTGGAGCGAAGGGCTGCGGGCTTGACGCGCGATCGCGCCGCTAGCGGCGCGGCGGCACGTCGGCCCACACGTCGCGCTTGCGCGGATTCGCGTAGTCGGTGCCGTAAATCGAAGCGAGCGAACGCGCGGGCCGCTGCAGCACGAGGTGCTGGTGGATCTGCGCCAGCAGCATCAGCTCGGACATCGCATCGGGGTCGATCGGCGTCTGCGTGCCGTCGGACAGCCAAAGCCGATCGAAGTACGCATTCAGCTCCGGGTGGCCCCACATCAGCGTGATCGCCTGCACCATGCCCGGATAGCGCGTCTCCAGCACCGAACGGCCGCCGCCGGATTGCGGCGCCGGGGCCGGGCGGCTGAGAGGGTCGTTCGCGGCGCGGGACGCGGAAGGCATCGGCAGATTCGCGAACGGATCGTAGGGACGCGGGCGCGGCTTCATCTTTTCGGTCGAGCGCCTCCCATGTTAGCGGTACCTTGCCGAAAAGCCAAGCCGGGCGCGGCTTTCCGGGCACCAACTGGCCGGCGTCCGCGGCCGCTCGTCGCGTGCGGCCGACAGCCGGGCACGCGCAGGGCGCTTAACACCCGCTTCTTATACTGCCGCGATGCCGCTCGAGGTTGTGAAAAACGTCGCGCTGCGCGGGTTCAACTCCTTCGGGGTCGACGCGCGTGCCAAGCTGTTCGTGCGATTGAGCCGCCCCGAGGAACTTGCGTCGCTCGACGACGACGCCCGACTGCGCGACGTTCCCCGATTGATTCTCGGCGGCGGCAGCAACCTGCTGCTGACCGGGGATTTCGACGGCCTGGTGGTAAAGATCGACTTCGCCGGCCTGCGCGCGGCCGGCGAGACCGACAATGCGTGGCTGATCGAGGTCGGCGCGGGCGAAAACTGGCACGCGACGGTCGAACGGCTGCTCGAGATGCAGCGCCCGGGGCTCGAGAACCTGGCGCTGATCCCCGGGCAGGCGGGCGCGGCGCCGATTCAGAACATCGGCGCCTACGGGCTCGAATTGGCCGAGCGTTTCCATGCGCTGACGGCGTGGGACTTCGAAGCGCGCGCGCTGGTGGCGATGACCGCCGCCGATTGCGGCTTCGGTTACCGCGACAGCGTGTTCAAACGCGAGCTTGCGGGCCGGCGCGCGATTGTCTCGATCACCTTGGCGTTGCCGAAGCGCTGGGAACCGGTGACGCGTTACGCCGACCTCGCCAACGAGCTGAAGGCGCGCAGCATCGCGCGGCCCCAGCCGCGCGATATCTTCGACGCGGTCGTGGCGATCCGCCGCCGCAAGCTGCCCGACCCGGATGCGCTCGGCAACGCCGGCAGCTTCTTCAAGAACCCGATCGTTTCGCGCGAGCAACACCATGCGCTGCTGGCACACCATCCGTCGCTGGTGAGCTACCCGATGCCGGGCGGGCGCTTCAAGCTCGCCGCGGGCTGGCTGATCGAAGCGGCTGGCCTGAAAGGCGTGACGCGCGGCCGCGCCGGGGTGTACGAGAAGCAGGCACTGGTGCTGGTGAACCGCGGCGGCGCCACCGGCGCCGAGATCCTCGCGCTCGCGCGCGAGGTGCAAGAGAAGGTGCGCGAGAAGTTCGGCGTCTGGCTGGAACCCGAGCCGGTGATCGTTTAGCTGCCGGCCTTCCGCGGTCGGCCGTCGGCGGCGCGATCGTCCAGTTGCGGCAGCGCCGCGCCTTGGCCGGTCGAAAGCAGGCCGGCCTTCGCGTACACGAGCAGCTTGTCGCGCGTGTCGGCGATGTCCAGATTGCGCATCGTCAACTGGCCGATGCGATCCTGCGGCGTGAAGAACGCCTCGCCCTTTTCCATCGTCAGCCGCTCGGGCTTGTAGGTGAGGTTCGGCGAACGCGTGTCGAGGATCGAGTAGTCGTTGCCGCGCCGCAGTTCGATCGTCACTTCGCCGGTGATCGGGCGCGCCACCCAGCGCTGCGCGGCCTCGCGCAGCATGATCGCCTGCGGGTCGAACCAGCGGCCTTGATAGAGCAGCCGGCCGAGCTTGCGGCCGTTGTCGCGGTACTGCTCGATCGTGTCCTCGTTGTGGATGCCGGTGAGCAGCCGCTCGTAGGCGATGAACAGCAGCGCCATGCCGGGCGCCTCGTAGATGCCGCGGCTCTTGGCTTCGATGATGCGGTTTTCGATCTGGTCCGACATGCCGAGCCCGTGGCGGCCGCCGATGCGGTTCGCTTCCAGCATCAACGCCACCGGATCGGCGTACTCGACGCCGTTGAGCGCGACCGGACGCCCCTCCTCGAAGCGCACCGTCACCTCCTCGGCCTTGATCGGCACGTCGTCGCGCCAGAAGGCCACGCCCATGATCGGCGCGACGATGCGGATGCCGCAGTCGAGCCGCTCCAGATCCTTCGCTTCGTGCGTGGCGCCCAGCAGGTTGGAGTCGGTCGAGTACGCCTTCTCGGCGCTCATCTTGTAGGCGAGTCCGGCCTGCTGCAGGAACGCCGACATTTCGGCGCGGCCGCCCAGTTCGTCGATGAAGGCCTGGTCGAGCCAGGGCTTGTAGATCTTCAGCGCCGGATTGGCGAGCAGCCCGTAGCGGTAGAAGCGCTCGATGTCGTTGCCCTTGAACGTGCTGCCGTCGCCCCAGATATGGACATCGTCTTCCTTCATCGCCGCCACCAGCATCGTGCCGGTCACCGCGCGGCCCAGCGGCGTCGTGTTGAAGTACACGAGGCCGGCCGTGGAGATGTGAAACGCCCCGCTCTGCAGCGCCGCGATGCCCTCGCTGACCAGCTGCGCGCGGCAGTCGATCAGCCGCGCGCGCTCGGCGCCGTATTCGAGCGCGCGGCGCGGGATCGCTTCGTAATCGGACTCGTCGGGCTGGCCCAGGTTGGCGGTGTAGGCGTAGGGAATCGCCCCCTTCTTGCGCATCCAGACCAGCGCGGCGCTGGTATCGAGGCCGCCGGAAAACGCGATGCCGACCTTTTCGCCGACCGGCAGGCTTTGCAGGATCGTGCCCATCGTCAGTCCAATCTCGCGCCGCTGCGCGCGATCACCGGTTGCCAGCGCTTGCGCTCGGCTTCCATGAAGGCGGCGAACGATTCGGGCGTGCCGCCGGCGACGTCCCAGCCGGCCGCCTCGACGCGCGGCTTGACGTCCGGCGCCTGCAAGATGGCATTGATCTCGCGGTTCAGCCGTTCGATCGCCTCGCGCGGCGTGCCGGCCGGCGCGACGAAGCCGTTCCAGGCCACCGCTTCGAAATCGGGGAAGCCGCTCTCGGCGATCGTCGGCAGTTCCTTCATGCCGGGCCATCGAACGCGGCCGGTCACCGCCAGCGGCTTGATGCGTTTGGCCGCGATCAGCGGCAGCAGCGAGGTCGGGTTGGACATGATCGCCTGCACGTCGCCGGCCGCCGTGGCCTGCACGGCGGGCGGGGCGCCGTTGTACGGGATGTGCACGATGAACAGCTTCGCCTGCGCCTTCAGCAGCTCCATCGCCAGGTGCGAGCTGCTGCCGTTGCCGACCGACGCGTAGTTCAACTGCCCGGGGCGCGCGCGCACGTAGTCGACAAACTGCGCAAACGAGTTCACCGGCACGGCAGTGTTGACCGCGAGGATGTTCGGTGCCGTGCCCACCAGCACGATCGGCGCGAGGTCGCGCGCCGGGTCGTACGGCAGCTTCGCGTACAGGAACGGTGCGGTCGCCAGCGGCCCCGTGAACGACAGCCCGAACGTGTGGCCGTCGCGCTCGGCCTTGGCGATCGCGTCGGTGCCGAGCGTGCCGCCGGCCTGCGCGCGGTTCTCGGCGACGACCGGCTGCCCGAGGCGTTCCTTCAGCTTGTCAGCGACCAAGCGCCCGAGGATGTCGATCGAAGAGCCGGGCGGCGCCGTCAGAATCATCCGCAGCGGTTTGCTCGGCCAGCTCTGGGCGCGCACGGCCGTCGCCCAGGGCAGGGCGGCGCCAAGCGCCAGCAGTTCGCGTCGTTTCATCTTGCGTCTCTCGAGTCTGTCATTGCACGTCGCGGCCGAGCAGCAGGTACTCCATCAGCGCCTTCTGCACGTGCAGCCGGTTTTCGGCTTCGTCCCAGACGACCGACTGCGGGCCTTCGATGACCTCGTCGGTCACTTCCTCGCCGCGGTGCGCGGGCAGGCAGTGCATGAACAGCGCGTCGGGCTTGGCCGCCCGCATCACCGTTTCGTCGACGCACCAGCGGGCGAACGCGCGCCGCCGCGCTTCGTTCTCGGCCTCGAAGCCCATGCTGGTCCAGACATCGGTCGTCACCAGGTCGGCGCCGGCTGCGGCGCCGTGCGGATCGGCGAAAAACTTCATCGGCGCGCCGCCGACGCGGCCGGCGTCCGGCGCGTAGCCGGGCGGTGTGGACACGTGCACGGTGAAGCCGAGCAAGCTGGCTGCCTGCAGCCACGTGTACAGCATGTTGTTCGCGTCGCCGATCCAGGCCACGGTGCGGCCGGCGATCGAACCGCGATGTTCGAGGTACGTGTACACGTCGGCCAGGATCTGGCACGGGTGGAACTCATTGGTCAGCCCGTTGATCACCGGCACCCGCGAATAGGCGGCGAAGCGCTCGATCTTGGCCTGCTCGTACGTGCGGATCATCACGATGTCCACCATGCGCGAGATCACGCGCGCGGTGTCCTCGATCGGTTCGGCGCGGCCCAGTTGCGAGTCGCCGGTGGTCATGTGGATCACCGAACCGCCCATCTGGTACATGCCGGCCTCGAAACTGACGCGCGTACGGGTGCTGGCCTTTTCGAACACCATCGCCAGCGTGCGGTCGCGCAGCGGCTGATACAGCTCGTAGCGCTTGAAGCGGTCCTTGATCACGCGCGTACGCGCGAACAGGTAGTCGAGTTCCGCGCGCGTCAGATCGTCCAAGCGCAGGAAATGGCGGATCGGCGCAGCCATTGTCCGCTCCCTACGCAGCGCGGCGCGCCGCCGCGACGAAACGCTGCACGCACGGGGCGAGCCGGGCGACGATTTCGTCGGCCTCGCGGGCGTCGATGATCAACGGCGGCAGCAAGCGGATCACGTTGTCCTGCGTGACGTTGATCAGCAGCCGCGCCTCCAGCGCCAGTTTCACCAGATCGCCGCACGGCCGGTCCAATTCGACCCCGATCATCAACCCTTCGCCGCGGATTGCCACGACCCCGGGAACGCCCGCCAGCGCGCGCGCCAGCCCGTTGCGGATCTGCTCGCCGCGCGCGGCGGCGTTGGCGAGCAGCCCTTCTTCCTCGATGATCGCGAGCGTCTCCAGCGCCGCGCGGCAGGCGAGCGGCCCGCCGCCGAACGTGCTGCCGTGGCTGCCGGGCCCGAACACGCCGGCAGCGCGGCCGCTGGCGAGGATGGCGCCGATCGGTACGCCCGACCCCAGACCCTTCGCGATCGTGATCACGTCCGGCCGCACCTCCGCCCACTGATAGCCGAACCACTGGCCGGTGCGGCCGATGCCCGACTGCACCTCGTCGATCATCAGCAGCCAATCGCGTTCGTCGCACAAGCGCCGCAGCGCCCGCACGTAGTCGCGCTCGGCGACGCGAATCCCGCCTTCGCCCTGCAGCACCTCGAGCCAGACCGCGAGCACGCGCCCGTCGCGTGCCGCGGCGCGTTCGATGGCGGCGATGTCGTTGTACGGCACGCGGATGAAACCGGACGGCAGCGGATCGAACCCCTTGCGCGCTTTATCCGAGCCGGTCGCGGCGAGCGTGGCCAGCGTGCGGCCGTGCCACGCGCGCTCCATCACGATCGTCTGCGCTTCCGGCTGCCCGTGCTGGTGGCCGTACAGCCGCACCAGCTTCAACGCCGCTTCGTTGGCCTCCGCGCCCGAGTTGCCGAAGAAGGCTTCGCTCATGCCGGTCAGCGCGCACAGCCGCTCGGCCAGCAATTCCTGTTCGCGTACGCGATAGATGTTCGAAGTGTGGATCAGCTTGCCGGCCTGATCGGCGATTGCCTTGACGAGGCGCGGATGGCCGTGGCCGAGCCCGTTGACCGCGATGCCCGCCAGCGCATCCAGATACTCGTTGCCGTCGTCGCCGTATAGCCACGCGCCCTTGCCGTGCGTGAACGCGATCGGCAGGCGGTTGTAGGTGTTCATCAGGCAGGACATCGACGGCCTCGGCGCGACAAAAGAAATCGCGGCGCAAGGCGCGCCGCGAGCTGGCAATTATAGGTAAGGGGCCGCTCTAGAACCTAGGTTTTACGCAGCCAGGCGCGCGGCCGCGGGGTCGACCAGCGGCGTCAGCCGCCTTTCCTCGGCCGCCGATAACACGCGGATGCTGGGGAAGTAGCCCTGATACACGACGCCGTGCAGCTCGACCTTGTTCTGCACGCGCAGGTAGCGGATCAGGTATTCGACGATGTTTTCGGTGATCAACTGCCCCGGAACCAGCACCGGGATGCCAGGCGGGTAGGGCACGATCTGGTCGGCGCAGATGCGGCCGACCAGGCTGGCGTTCGGCTGATCGTTGTCGTCCAGCAGCGGCACCAGCTCGCCGCCGCAGTAGTAGGCGTCGCGCGGCAGATAGACGAGCTCGGTGAAGCCGGGGATGTCGGGCGTGCGGTACAGGCGCCGCGGCGCGCGCTTTTCGCGCGCGATGCGCATCAGCGCGTCGTACAGGCGCGAGCACTTCGAGCGCGTGGTGCCGATCGTCAGCAGCAGCGTGATCGTATTGAAGGTGGACTTCTCGACCGTGATGTTGAAACGCGTGAACAGTTCCTGCTGCAGCTCGTCGACCGTCAAGCCGCACGACGAGATGTCGACCGTGATCTTGGTTGGATCGAGCCGGATGCCGTCGTCCTTCACTTCGTCGGGTAGCAGATCCTCGAGGGTCAGCACGCGGAAGGCGCCGGTCGCGTTGATCTGCTCGCGCAACTCGTCGGCCAACATCAGCGTGCGCTCCAACAGCTTGTAGCCCTCCAGCACCGCCTGCTTGCGGCTGACGTCCAGGCTCGCGATCAGGCTGTACATCGGGCTGGTCGACGTGTGCATGTTGAAGTTCTCGCGGAACAGATGTTCCTTGAAGCCGGCGTCGTTGACGTGAATGAACGCCGCCTGCGAGAACGCCGACAGGGTCTTGTGCGCCGATTGCGTGACGTAATCGGCGCCGGCCTCCAGCGCGGTCGGGCGTAGATCGGGATGGAAACGCGCGTGCGAGTACCACGCCTCGTCGATCAAGACCTTGATGCCGCGCGCATGGGCGGCGTCGATGATCGGTTTCAGGTCGTATCTGAGGCCGTCGTACGTGCATGAGGTCAGCACCAGCAACTGCGCGTCCGGATGCTGCTCGATCGCGTTGAGGATCGTTCTTTTCGGCACCGGACCGAACACGCCGTACTTCTTGTTGACGCTGGAGTCCAGATACACGGGTCGCGCGCCCGATAGCACCACGCCGTGGTGCACGCTCTTGTGGCAGTTGCGGTCGAGCAGCAGCTTCTCGCCGGGCGCGATCAGCGTCTGCAGGATCACCTTGTTGGCGGTGGACGTGCCGTTGGTGGCGAAAAAAGTCTTGCGCGCGCCGAACGCCTTGGCCGCCATCTGCTGCGCCTCGGCGATCACGCCGGTGGGCTCCATCAGCGAGTCGAGCGCCTTGACCGACACCGACAGGTCGGCGTCGAACACGTGTTCGCCCATGAACTCGTAGAACTCGTTGACCCATGGGCTGCCGCGCAGTGCGTCGCCGGACGAATGGC
Source organism: Burkholderiaceae bacterium (assembly GCA_035574095.1). GTDB lineage: Bacteria > Pseudomonadota > Gammaproteobacteria > Burkholderiales > Burkholderiaceae_F > JAKANT01. The sequence goes on from DATLZG010000508.1 coordinate 8,781, forward strand.
CGGGGGTGTGCCACGCGTCCTTGGCCGACAGCACGTAGGCGCGCAGCGCATCGTAAAACGGCGTGCGGGCACGTTCGGCGATTTGCGCGTTCAGGATCCGGTACATGCCGCGATAGTCGCGCTCCTCGCGGTAAAAGTAGCCGTCGACCGCCTCGGCGAACAGCGCGTCGACGACCTGATCCTCCTTTTCCTTTTCGATCAGGATGTACAGGTCGAGCTCGGGCCGCAGCGCGGTGATCTTCTGCACCAGCTTCAGCGCGCTCATCTGCAGGCTGCGCGGCGCCTCGCGGCCATTGCCCGGGCGCCCGGAAAGCCGGCGGCCGCCTTCCTGTACCGCGTACAGCTTGTCGTCGACGATCACGATCTGCACGTCGCCGTCGCGCTCGATCAGCTGCAGCCCTTCTTTGGCGGTGAGCGCGCCGATGAAGGTAATACCGAACGGGTTGTCCAGCGTGCGCGCGGCCGCGTTCAATCCCTTCAGCAGTTCTTTCAGGATCAACGGCTCGTCGTTGATGACGAGCACCTTCGAGGTGGGTTTGTTCATGCGGCGGGCGACGGCGCGACCAGCGCGCTTTATGCGCGAAACGCACGCTTAACGCAAGGTGGGCACCGGCGTTGACGGCCACGGCGGTACGCCTGATTGCGCCGGCATCCGGGCGCCTTTCGTGGCGGTCGTCGAGCATGCGCTCTCGATAAGATTCGACTTTCCGGCGTGCGCCTGCGGACGCGCTGCCGGGCTACCTCCTACTCCGATCGGACGACCGCCGGAAATGACCGACCTGCTCGATGTCGCCCCAGTCGTCAGCGTGCCCGCGACGACGGCCAGCCGCAAGCTGCTGATCCGTGGGGTGACGATTCATGGCCGCGCGTTTCGCCCCAGCGACTGGGCCGAGCGGCTGTGCGGCGTGCTGGCCTGCTATCGGCCGGGCGGCGTGCCCGCGGGTTGCGCGCCGATCGGCTACTCCCCGTACGCGCGGCCGGTGACGATCGACGGCACGCGTTACGTCGTCGTCGATGAGCGGCTGCGGGAGATCGAGCCGCGGGCGTGGGATTTCGTGCTGAATTTCGCGCGCGACAACGAACTGCCGGTATTCGACGCCAGTGCGCTGCCCGCAGCGGGCTCCAAATGAAACGGGCGCGGCCCGAATTCGGCGACCGCGCCCGCAGGCGAAGCGGCGCGCCGCTATGCCATCGCCTTGACCGCCGCCGCCAGCCGGCTCTTGTTGCGGGCGGCCGCGTTCTTATGGACGATCTTCTTGTCGGCGATCGAGTCGATCACACGCGTCGCCTTGCGCAGCACCTCGGCGGCGACTTTCTTGT
>DATLZG010000509.1:0-7147 GCA_035574095.1 Burkholderiaceae bacterium
GTACGCCCGGTCGATGCCGGGCGGCCGTTGCAGTGGCTGCGTCTCGGCGTGGCCGACATGCAGCGCGCGCTGGCCACCAGCCTGGCATACGGCGCATTGATCGCCGCATTCGGCGTGGTGCTGCTGGCGCTGGCTTGGAACGCGACCTACCTGGTGCCGGCGCTGCTGGGCGGCTTTCTGCTGGTGGCGCCGTTCGTCGCCATCGTGCTGTACGACCTGTCGCGGCAGATCGAGCGCGGCGGGCCGATCGACTCGAGGGCGGCGTTTTTCGCCTGGCGGCGCAATACGAGCCAGATCGCGCTGTTCGGTCTGATACTGACGCTGACGCTGATCCTGTGGGAGCGGCTCGCGGCGATCATCTTCGCGCTGTTCTACGGTGGCGATGTCACCAGCGTTGGCACGCTGGTTACCGACATCCTGTTCTCGGGCAAATACACCGCGCTGGCGCTCGCCTATTTCGGCATCGGCGGCCTCGTCGCGCTGGCGGTGTTCGCGATCGGCGTGGTGACGGCACCGCTGCTGCTCGACCGCGACGTCGACGTGGTCACCGCCGCGGTGACTAGCGTGCGCTGTTGCCTGCGCAACCCCGGCCCGCTGTTCGTATGGGCGGTGCTGATCGCGCTGCTGACCGCGATCGGCTTCGCCACTTTCATGATCGGCCTGGTGGTCGTGTTTCCGATCATCGGGCACGCGACTTGGCACGCGTACCGCGACCTGGTCGGGTGACGCTTTCGGGAACCTCTGAAAAACTACTGCGCGTCCCGATCTTGCGCCTGCGGTGCTCAACGTACGCCGCTGTACGCCTGCTGCTGCTCGGCGCAACCTCGGGCCGCTCGCAAGGTTTTTCGGAGGTTCCTTAGCAACCTGCCGCGAGTCCGTCGCGGCGGGCGTCGCTTGCCGCGACGTAGCCGTCGCGCGCCGGATCGCCGAGGCGCCAGATGAACTGGCCGCTGCCGAAGTCCATCGTGCTGTCCTCGGCCCGCGCGATCTGATGGCCGCGCGCGGCGAGTTCGGCGCGCACCGTCGCCGGCCAGGTCGGCTCCAGATCCACTTTCAGCGCGGCGTCCCATTTCCAGCGCGGGGCGTCGCAGGCGGCCTGCGGTTGCTGGTGCGCGAGCAACATGCGCACGAGCGTCTGCACGTGCCCTTGCGGTTGCAGGTTGCCGCCCATGACCCCGAAGGCCATTTGCGGGCTGCCGGCGCGCATCAAAAAGCCCGGGATGATCGTGTGAAACGGCCGATGGTGCGGACGCACGCAGTTCGGATGCGCCGCGTCGAGCGCGAAGCCGTAACCGCGGTTCTGCAGCGAGATGCCGTAGCCGGGAACGACGACGCCCGAGCCGAACCCCATGTAGTTCGACTGGATGAAAGAAACCATCGTCCCGTCGCGATCGGCGGCCGCCAGATAGATCGTGCCGCCGGCGGGCGGCCGGCCGGCGGCGAAAGGTTGCGCCCGCGCAAGATCGATTGCCCGCGCGCGTGTCGCGAGGTAAGCGTCGTCCAGCAGCTGGGACGGCGTGACCGGCATCGCGCGCGGATCGGCCACGTAGGCGTACGCATCGGCGAAGGCCAGCTTCATCGCCTCGATCATCAGGTGCTGTGCGGGCGCCGAGTCCACGCCGTGCGCGGCGATGACCTCGGCGAGCGGCGTATGTTTGAGTATCCCTAAGCAGGCGAGCGCGGCGATGCCTTGGCCGTTGGGCGGGATTTCGTGCACGGTGTAGCCGGCGTAGTCCAGCGCGATCGTGCCAACCCAGGCGTTGGCGCGGATGAAGTCGAGGGCAACGGCGCAATCGGCTTCGGTCAGCGCGCCCCCGGTCTCGCGCGCGAAGCGGCCGATCGCGGCCGCGATCTCGCCGCGATAAAACGCCTCGCCGCGCGTTTGCGCGATCAGCTTCAGCGTGCGCGCGGCGCCCGGCAGCACGAAGTGCTCGCCGACTCCCGGCGCGCGCCCGCGCGGCAGAAAGTGCTCGGCGAAACCCGGCTGGTCCTTCAGCATCGGCGCCGCCAGGCGCCACTTGTCGGCGACGATCGCGCTGACGGCGAAGCCGCGCTCGGCGTAGTCGATCGCCGGCGCCAGCACGTCGGCGAAAGCGAGCTTGCCGAAGCGTTCATGCAGCAGCGCCCAGCCGGCGATCGCGCCCGGAATCGTCACCGTGTCCCAGCCGCGGGCCGGCCGCGCGCGCGGGTCGTCGCCGTACTTGCGGCGAAAGAAGTCGAGCGTCCACGCAGCCGGCGCGATGCCGCTGGCGTTCAATCCGTGCAGCCGCCGTGATGCCGGGTCCCACACGATCGCGAACGCATCGGAGCCGAGCCCGTTGCTGCACGGTTCGGTGAGCGCGATCACCGCCGCCGCGGCGATCGCCGCGTCCACCGCATTGCCGCCCGCCTGCAGCATGCGCAGCCCCGCCTGCGCTGCCAGCGGCTGGCTCGTCGCCACGACGTCGCGGGCGAACACCGGTGTGCGGGTCGTCGGGTACGGGTTGTTCCAGTGGAACATCGGGTCGAGAGTTGGAGTCGGGAGTCGGGAGAAGCGCAGATCGGGAGCGACCGCTCCGGAGCCCCAACGATCATCGACCGACCGCCGGATATCGTGCGGCAGCGATCCCCAGGAGCGTTGCCGTCAGTCCGGGCGCCGCCACTAGCGGATCCCGGACAACGGTCGACAAATCAAGGACAACGGATCACGGGCAACGGATCACGACCTAACCCGCCTCCTGGAACGCTTCTTCGCGCTTGGACTTGATCGCCGGCAGCGTCACGATCACCACCAGCGCCACTGCCGCCAGCAGCAGTCCCAGCGACAGCGGGCGGGTGAAAAACACCGTCGGGTCGCCGCGCGACAGCAGCATCGCGCGCCGCAGGTTCTCTTCCATCATCGGTCCGAGGATAAAGCCGAGGATCAGCGGTGCCGGTTCGCAGCGCAGCTTGTAGAACAGGTAGCCGAGCGCGCCGAACAGAGCCGTCACGTACACGTCGAACGGGTTGTTGTTGATCGAATAGGCGCCGATGCCGCAGAAGGTGAGGATGGCCGGATACAGCCAGCGATACGGTACCTTCAGCAACTGCACCCACATGCCGATCAACGGCAGATTCAGAATCACCAGCATCAGGTTGCCGATCCACATCGAGGCGATCAGGCCCCAGAACAGGCTCGGATTGCTCGACATCACCTGCGGGCCCGGCTGGATGTTGTGGATCGTCATCGCGCCGATCATCAGCGCCATCACCGCGTTGGGCGGAATGCCGAGGGTGAGCATCGGCACGAACGAGGTCTGCGCGCCGGCGTTGTTGGCCGATTCGGGCCCGGCGACGCCGCGGATGTTGCCTTGTCCGAACGGCGGGTCGGCCTTGGCGCCGGCCAGCTTCTTTTCCATCGAATAGGCGGCGAAGGCCGCCAGCAGCGCGCCGCCGCCCGGCAACACGCCGAGCACCGATCCGAGCAGCGTGCCGCGCGCCACCGCCGGCGCGGCTTCTTTCAGGTCATGGCGCGTGGGCAGCAAATTGCTGACCTTGTCCGTGAACACCTCGCGCTTCTCGTGCTTCTCGACGTTGGCGACGATCTCGGAGAACGCGAACACGCCCATCGCCACGGCGACGAAGCCGATGCCGTCGGACAGTTCCGGGATGTCGAAGGTGAAGCGCGCCACCCCCGAGTTGACGTCGGTGCCGACCAGCCCCAGCAGCAGGCCGAGGACGATCATTCCGATCGCCTTGATCAGCGAGCCGGAGGCGAGAACCACCGCGCCGATCAGGCCGAGCACCATCAGCGAGAAGTACTCCGCGGGGCCGAACTTGAACGCCAGTTGCACCAGCGGCAGGGCGAAGGCGGCGATCAGCAACGTGGCGAAGGAGCCGGCGATGAAAGAGCCGATGGCCGAAATTCCGAGCGCGGCGCCGGCGCGGCCGCGGCGCGCCATCTGGTAGCCGTCCAGACAGGTGACCACGGAGGCCGATTCGCCCGGCAGATTGACCAGGATGGCCGTGGTCGAGCCTCCGTACTGCGCGCCGTAGTAGATGCCGGCCAGCATGATCAGCGCCGAGGTCGGCTCCAGCGCATAGGTGAAAGGCAGCAGCATCGCCAGCGTGGCCACCGGTCCCAACCCGGGCAGCACGCCGATCAGCGTTCCGATCAGCACGCCGGCGAAGCAGTAGAAGAGATTGGTCAGCGTCAGCGCGGTGGCGAAACCCAGCGCAAGATTGTTGAGCAGTTCCACGTCGTTCCCCCGCCTCAGTTGGTGAATGCGGCCGGCCAGATCGGGATCACGAGTCCGAGCCCCCAGATGAAGACGGCGAGCACGAGCACGATCAGGAACACGGTCAGCGGAATTGCTTCGCGGATACGGAACTCGTGGCTCGCGTAAGCCGACAACCCGATCATCACCGCCAGCGCGATCACCAATCCGAGCGGACGCAGCAGCAGCCCGAACAGCGCGACCGCGCCGAGAACGATCAGCAGGGGGCCGAAATGGAAACGCTCGACATCGCCGTCGGGCGCCTCATGACTCAGGCCCTTCAGCGCGACGACGATGCCCAGCACTGCCAGTAGCCCGCCAAGCATCGTCGGGAAGAAGGCCGGGCCCATGCGCTGGGCCGTTCCCATCTCGTACTCCTGCGCAAGGCCCGCGAACGCGAGCCCGAATACGAGAAACATCACTCCCGACCAGAAGTCCTTCTGATGTCTGATGCGCACGGTCTCCTCCCGACGTGCTTGGTGCGATGACGCTGCCGCTCTAGCGGCGGCTCCGCATTCTAGGACGCGCTGCCCGCGGCGAAGCGGCATCCCGCCGCGGGCCGTTGTTTGAGCGAAACGCTCAGTCGGCGTATTGACCGGCTTTGCGGATCACCGGGCCCCACTTGTCGATCTCGGCCTTCAGGTGGGCCAGATGGGCCGCCGGCGTCATCTTGTCCGCGCTATACACCGTCGCGCCCAGCTCCGTCATGCGTTTGACGAAGTCGGGCTCCTTGGCGGCGGCGACGAGCGCGGCGTTCAGCTTGTCGATCGCGGCCTTCGGCGTCCCTTTCGGCGCATACAGTCCGTGCCAGATGCCGACTTCGAAACCTTTCAGCCCCGTTTCCTGCATGGTCGGCAAATCGGGCAGCGTCGACACGCGCTTGGCGCTCGTCACCGCATACGCCTTGATCGTGCCCGCCTTGATCTGCCCGGTCGTGTTGGTGGTCTGGTCGCACATCACGTCCACCTGTTTGCCAAGCAGCGCATTCATCGAATCGGCGGTGCCCTTGAAGGGTACGGTCGTCAGATCGGCCTCGATCGCGGACATGAACATCAGCCCGCACAGATGGGAGGCCGAGCCGAGCCCCGCGTTGGCCAGATTGATCTTCGACGCGTTCTGCTTCAGGTACGCGACCAGCTCTTTGAAGTCCTTGGCCGGGAAGTCCGAGCGGGCCACCAGCGTCATTGGCACGTCCACCACCAGACCGACCATCTCGAAGTCGGTGACGGGGTTGTACTGCAGCTTGCGATAGAGCGCCGGCGCGGTGGACATGCCGATGTGGTGCAGCAGGATCGTGTAGCCGTCGGGGTTGGCGTTCTTCACGCGCGCCGCGCCGACCGTGCCGCCGGCGCCACCGACGTTTTCCACGATCACCGTCTGCCCGAGATGCTTGGTCATGGCTTGGCCGAGCGAGCGGGCGACGGTATCGGTCGGGCCGCCGGCGGAGAACGGCACCACGATGGTGACCGGTTTGCTCGGAAACGTCTGCGCGATGGCGCCGGTCGCAGCGAGCGCCAACACAGCAAGGGCGATGCGGACTCTCATCGGTCTTCTCCTTTCTGCGTGAAAATTCGGTCGTGCATTGTCGCGGATCGGCACCGCGCCGTCGAACGCCGCGCCGGCTCAGTCGACGCGGGCGCCGGAGAATTTGACCACTTTTTCGTACTTCGCGAGTTCGGCGCGGACCAAAGCCGCGAACTGCGCGGGCGTGGTCGGCGCCGGCTCGGCGCCCAGGCGAGCGAGCACGGCGCGCATTTCGGCGCTGCCGAGCGCTGCGCGCATCGTTCCGTTCAGCCGTTCGACGATCGCCGGCGGGGTGCCGGCCGGGGCGAACACGCCGAACCACGTGCTGACGTCGAAGCCCACCAGTTCTGGCGCCGCTTCGGCCATCGTCGGCAGCTCAGGGAACGCCGCGGCGCGACCGGTCGTCGTGACGGCAAACGCGCGCAGTTTGCCGGCGCGAATCTGCGGTGCCGCCGAGGCGAGGTTGTCGAACATCAGGTCGGTCTGCCCGGCCAGCAGCCCGAGCTGCGCCGGCGCTGCGCCGGCGTACGGGATATGCACGATCGAAATACGCGCCATTGATTTCAATAGCTCGCCGGCCATATGGCCGGCGCTGCCGTTGCCGCCCGAGGCGTAATTCAGCCGGCCCGGCTGCTTGCGCGCGTAGGCGATCAGGTCGGCGACCGATTCGATCCCGTAGCGAGCGGCGGTCTCGGGCGTCATCACCAGCACGTTCGGCACGTGGGCGATCAGCGTGATCGGCGCGAAGTCCTTGATCGGGTCGTACGGCAGCTTGGCGTACAGCCACGGATTGATCGCGTGCGTGGCCACCGCGCCGATCGCCAGCGTGTAGCCGTCGGCCGGCTGCTTGGCCACGTAGTCAACGCCGACATTGCCGCCGGCGCCGGGGCGGTTCTCCACGATCACCGTGCCGAGCGAGTCCTTCAGCCGTTCGGCGAGCGCTCGCGCCGCCGTGTCGAGCGGACCGCCCGGCGGATACGGAACCACGAGCCGGATCGGCTTGCTCGGGTACGCCGGCGTCTGCGCCGCAGCGGCCAACGGCATCAGCAGCAATAGGAAGGATTGCAGCAACACGCGTGCGCGGAACACTTGCAGCCTCCGGATGTGGGCGGGACGAAGCGCGGATTAAAGCGGAAATCCGACGCGCGCCCAAACGACGCCGCGTGTCGGCGTCGAAGTGATTCGTCCGCGGCATGCGCGGCGGGCGGACCGTCGCCGATGGCAGATCAAGCGGTTGGCAGTCGCACGAAGTCTTTCGATGTCAGAGCGGTTTCCGCTGCGGTCGCAGGGCGTACGTCGACGCGCGTGACCCGCGCGGCGCGCGGGCCGCGCCGCGCCCACGCGATCAGCGCCTGGCAGGCGGCCGGCGGGCCGTCGACCACCGCCTC
>DATLZG010000510.1:0-2538 GCA_035574095.1 Burkholderiaceae bacterium
GACGATTCGGGCACACGCGCCGGCGGCCGCTCGATATGCACCGGCGGACTCTCTTCGATGCGCTCGCGCTCGCTCTCCAACCGCTGCTCACGCGACCGCGCCACCGCCTCGCCGATCGCGCGATCCTCTTTTTCTTCGCGCGCCGCGCGCAGCCGGCCGATCAGCCCCTCGACGAACACGCCCACGCGTTCGGCCACGGCGAGCCAGGAGAAGTCGAAGAACAGGCTGGCGCCGACAGCGATCAGCACGATCAGCAACGCGCTGGCCGAGGTGTAACCGAGGGCGGCCGCCAACGGCGGCGCGAGCAGGCTGCCGAGCACGCCGCCGGGGCTGCCCGGCAGCGCGCTCGCCAGCCCTTGCAGGCGCAGCGATTCGAGCGCGGCGGCCGACCCGAGCAGCAGCAGGAAGCCGAGTGCCTGCACCCAGTCCGGCAAGCCTTCGTCGCCGTACGGTGCGTGCAGGCGGCGCAGGCCGCGCACGACCCAAGCCACCCCGGCCGCCACCCACCACCAGGCGGAGAAGCCGAACAGCAGCAGCATCAGGTCGGCGATCCACGCGCCGGCCGGGCCGCCGATGTTGTGGATCGCGGTAGCGGCCACCGCGTGGGAGAAGCCGGGATCGCGGCGGTCGTAGGTGAACAGAAACGCCGCCAGCGCAAGCACCAGCAGCGCGCCGACGATGTAGGCGGCCTCGGCGAGCAGGCGCTGCAGCCGCGACGGCGGTTCGCCGCGCGCGGCTGCCCGAGACGGCGACGCTTCGGCGGAGGAACGACTAGCCATCGGACGATTATAGGTAGCCGATGTTGCGCGCCTGCGGCCGGCGTTCGTCGCCGCAATGCCGGATTCGTCGCATGCTTCGGCATGCCGCAGGCGGCTGCGCGCACAATGGCGGCCGATGCGCACTGTCCCCGCGACCTCGTTTTCCGGCCGGCCCGCGCTTGGCGACGACGCCCAGCGCCGCGCAGCGCGGCGCGGCGCCGGTCAGCGCTTCCGGCGTCGCTTCGTCGCCGTTTTCAATCTGCGCACGATCGCGGTGGTCTTTTATCTGGCGCTGGCGGTCGTGATCGGACACTTTCTGCCGGTGATCGCCGTCGATCCGAACCCGCGCGTGTTCATCGGCGCCGTGACGTTCCTGCGCCAGAACCTGATCAGCGGCCTGACGGCGCTCGCCGCGATCGCGGCCGTGCAGGCGTTTGCGGCCGAAGCCCGCTGGTCGCGCGGGCGATCGCTGGCGCTCGGGGGCGCCGCGGTGGCGCTCGCCGCGCTCGTCGGCGCCTTGCTGCGTCTGATCGTGTTCGGGGTGCCGCTGCAATCCATCCCCGACCGCTGGCCGTGGGCGGTCGGTGTGTTGGCGCTGTGGACGTTGATCGGCGGATTCGGCTTCGCGCTGCTGCACTTCGCGCACGAGGACGAAGAAGCGCGCCGGCAACTGGCCGAGGAAGAGGTCGCCCGGCAAGCGCTGGCGGCGCAGATGACGCAGGCGCGGCTGTCCGCATTGCAGGCGCAGATCGAACCGCACTTCCTGTTCAACACGCTGGCCAACGTCAAGCGCCTGTACGAAACCGCGCCGGCGCGCGGCCGCGAGATGCTGTCGAGCCTGATCGACTATTTGCGGGCGGCGCTGCCGACGATGCGACAGTCGGGGTCCACGCTCAGGCGCGAGTTGGAGCTCGCGCGCTCGTACCTGACGATCCTGCAGATGCGCATGGGCGAACGGCTGCGCTTCTCGATCGAGGCGCCGCCGGCGCTGCTCGACACCGAAGTGCCGCCGCTGGTGCTCGGCACGCTGATCGAAAACGCGCTGAAGCACGGCCTCGCGCCGCTGCCGCAAGGCGGTTCGATCGAGATTCGCGCCGTGCAGCAGGCCGATCGGCTGCGCCTCGAGGTGCGCGACAGCGGCCGCGGCTTCACCGGCGAAGGCGGCAGCGGCGTCGGCCTGGCCAATACGCAGTCGCGGCTGATGGCGCTGTACGGCGACGGAGCGACGCTGGCGCTGGCGGCCAACCAACCGCGCGGCGTGGTGGCCACGGTCATGCTGCCGCTGCGACGCGCGCCGGCGACCGCACCGGATGCGCGCCCGCAGGAGGCGCCCGCATGAATGCGGCAACCGCGGCGGGCGTATTGGGACAGCGCGGCGCCGGCTGGCTGCGCTACGCGCTGGCGGCACTGCGCAGCACGCGGCGCGGCGAGATCGCCTACTTCGCCTGCCTGGCGCTGGCGATCGCCGGGCTGAACGCGGCGTGGATGCTCGAGGGCCTGCTGAAGGGCGGCAAGACGGAATCGTTGCTGCTGGGAACCGTGATCTCGCTGCTCGTGATGCCGATCATGCTCGCGTCGTGGGTGATCGCCGACCGCGCCGGAGACGCCCCGGGCATGCGCAATCGGCGTCTCGCCACAGCGGTGCTCGCCGGCGCGGGCGCCGCCGCCTGCGTGGTGCCGCCATTGCTCGGGCTGTTGGGATTCAAGCCGCCGGAGATCCGGCGGCCGGACGAGACGGTCGTCGCCGTTCCGTTCTGGGTGCTGTGGATCACGTTGTTCG
>DATLZG010000511.1:0-3121 GCA_035574095.1 Burkholderiaceae bacterium
CGCTCGCCTTGCGCATCTTGCGGAAGTGCTCGCGCACGCGGTCGAAGATGATCACCGATTCGTTGACCGAATAGCCGAGCACCGCCAGCACCGCCGCCAGCACCGGCAGCGAGAACTCCCAGCGGAAGATCGCAAACATGCCGACCACCAGCACCACGTCGTGCAGGTTGGCGATGATGGCCGCCACCGAGAACTTCCACTCGAAGCGGAACGCCAGATAGACCATGATGCCGAGCACGACCATCAGCAACGCCAGCGCGCCGTCGGTGGCCAGCTCGCTGCCGACCTGCGGGCCGACGAACTCCACGCGCCGCAGCTCGACCGCGGCATCGGCCTCCTTCAGCGCCGCCATCACCTGCTCGGCCTGCTGGCCGGAGCTGGCGCCGGGCGCCAGCGGCAGGCGAATCAGCACGTCGCGCGAGGTGCCGAAGTTCTGCACCTGCGACTCGCCCCAGCCCTTGGCTTCGATCGTGCGGCGGATTTTCTCCAGGTCGGCCGGCTGCGGGTAGGACACCTCCATCACCGTGCCGCCGGTGAACTCGATCGAGAGGTTCAGCCCGCGCGTGGCGAGAAAGCCGACCGCGATCAGGAACGACACCAGCGAGATCGCGTTCAGAATGCGCGAGTAGCGCATGAACGGAATCGTGCGGCGGATGCGGAAGAACTCCATCGCCCGCTCCTACTTGGTCTCGGCCGCGACCTTGGCGGCCTCCGGCCGCCACACCTGGCCGACGCTGATCTTGGTCAGCTTCTTGCGCGAGCCGTAGACCAGATTGATGATCGCGCGCGACACGAACACCGCGGTGAAGATCGAGGTCAGGATCCCCAGGCAGTGCACGACCGCGAAGCCGCGCACCGGTCCCGACCCGAAAGCGAGCAGCGCCACGCCGGCGATCAGCGTCGTGATGTTGGAGTCGAGGATCGTGTTGAACGCCTTGTCATAGCCCTCGTAGATCGCCTGCTGCGGCGTGCGCCCGTTGCGCAGCTCCTCGCGCACCCGCTCGTTGATCAGTACGTTGGCGTCGATCGCCATGCCGAGCGTCAGCGCGATCGCGGCGATGCCCGGCAAGGTGAGCGTGGCCTGCAGCAGCGACAGCAGCGCCACCAGCAGCATCACGTTCGAGGCCAGCGCCACCACCGACACGACGCCGAACACGCCGTAGTACAGGATCATGAACACGGCGATCGCGGTGAATCCGTACAGCGTCGAGTTGAAACCGCGCTCGATGTTTTCAGCGCCGAGGCTGGGGCCGATCGTGCGTTCCTCGATGATCTCCATCGGCGCCGCCAGCGAACCGGCGCGCAGAAGCAGCGCGGTGTCGTTCGCCTCCTGCGTGGTCATGCGGCCGGAGATCTGGAAGCGCGCGCCCAGTTCGGAGCGGATCACCGGCGCGGTCACGACCTCGCCCTTGCCTTTCTCGAACAGCAGGATCGCCATGCGCTTGCCGACGTTCTCGCGCGACACGTCACGGATGATGCGCGCGCCTTTGGCGTCCACGGTCAGGTGCACCGCCGGCTCCTGCGTCTGGCTGTCGAAGCCGGCCTGCGCGTCGTTCAGGTTATCGCCGGTCAGGATCACCTGCCGCTTGACCAGCAGCGGCCGCCCGTCGCGGTCGTTGTATTTCTCGCAGCCGAACGGCACGGTGCCGGAGGCGAGCGCCGCCAGCTCCTCGGGCGACTCGCACAGCAGCCGCATCTCCAGAGTCGCGGTGCGGCCGAGGATCTCCTTCGCCTTCGCCGTGTCCTGCACGCCGGGCAGTTGCACGACCACGCGGTCGGCGCCCTGCTGCTGGATCACCGGCTCGGCCACGCCCAGCTCGTTGATGCGGTTGTGCAAGGTGGTGATGTTCTGCTTCAGCGCATAGTCCTGCACGTTGCGGATCGCAGCGGGGCTGAGAGTGACGATCAGCCGCAGGTCGGCTCCTTCGCCTTCCTCGCGCAGCACCAGGTCGCGGTTGGCGTCGCGGATCAGGCCGGCGGCGCGTTCGCGCGTCTCGGCATCGCGGAAGCGAACCTCGATCGTCTGCCCCTCGCGGACGATGCCACCGTGGCGGACGTTCTTCTCCCGCAGCAGCGTGCGGATGTCGCCGGCCACCGATTCGATGCGCTTGGCGACCGCTTCCTTCATGTCCACCTGCAGCAGGAAGTGCACGCCGCCGCGCAGGTCCAGCCCCAGGTACATCGGCTGCGCGTGCAGCGCCAGCAGCCACTGCGGCGTGCGCGGCACGAGGTTCAGCGCCACGACATAGGTCGGGTCGGCCGGATCCGGGTTCAGCGCGCGCTCGATCGCGTCCTTGGCTTTGATCTGCGTGTCGGTGTCGCGGAAGCGCACGCGCACGGTGGCGTTCAGCCCGACGACGTCGAAGCTCGCGCCGTCGTGTTCGATCGCCGCCGCCTTCAGCACGCCCTCGACGCGCGTCAGCAGCGCAGTATCGACCTTGACCGTGGCTTTGGCGGAGGACACCTGGACCGCGGGTGCCTCGCCGAAAAAGTTCGGTAGCGTGTAAATGGCACCGAGCGCGAGCGCGACGGCGATGACGATGTACTTCCAGAGCGCGTAACGGTTCATGTGCGTCGGAGTCGGGGGTCGGGGCGCGGGCGCTCGCGGCGTCGCCGCCCCGACGGACGCCCGCCTCTCAGATGGACTTCATCGTCCCTTTCGGCAGCAGCATCTGCACCGCCTGGCGCTGCATCGAGATTTCGACCGGTTTGTTGTCGACCGACGCGACCTGCAGCGTCATGTACTGGTCGGACAGGTCGGTGATCTTGCCGACGATACCGCCGGCCGTCAGCACCTCATCGCCCTTGTTCAGGCCGTCGATCAGCGCCTTGTGTTCTTTCTGCCGCTTCTGCTGCGGCCGGATCAGCAGGAAATAGAAGACGACGAAGATCAGGACCATGAAACCGATCGAGGTCATCATCGATTCGGCGCCGCCTGGTTGTGCGGCCGGCGCGGTCTGCGCCAGCGCATCGGAAATGAACCACATCGAGGAGCTCCGCGAGGGCGTTTGTGCGAGCGGCGGATTATAGAGACGCGGGCCCGGTCGCCGGACCGGCGCGCGGCCGCGGACTCGGCCGGTCAGGAGCGGGCGCAGCGTTGCGATCGGCTCGGCGAGCAGAC
>DATLZG010000512.1:0-11501 GCA_035574095.1 Burkholderiaceae bacterium
CTGGTCGAAGTTCCGCGCTGACCAGGTGCTGTGGTTCCGCGTCACCGAGCGCGAGTTCGACAACTTCATGGCGGCGCAGAAGCTGTAACCGGTGCGGCGCCGATGACGAGAAGCCCCGCCTTGGCGGGGCTTTTTTCTGCCCGTCCGCGAGACGGGCCTATTTCTTCGCGCCGTCCAACGATCGCAGGATGGCCTTCATCGGGTCCTCTTCCGGCTCGCCTTTCTGTTCCTGTTGCTGCGTACCCGGATCGGGTGCCGCGCCTGGGGACTGATAGTCCGGGCTGGCCGGGATCTCGATCTTGATCTTGTCGACGTCGACCTTCGGTCCCTGGTCGAGCGCCCCGGTCACCAGCCCCGGGAAGGCGATCACCAACCCGACCATGATCAGCTGGATCACGACGAACGGCACCGCTCCCCAGTAAATCTGTCCGGTCGTGACTTTGGCGATCCGTTTGCCGGTCACCTTGTCGGTGTAGTCGTCGTGCGGCGCCACGCTGCGCAGATAGAACAAGGCGAAGCCGAACGGCGGGTGCATGAACGACGTCTGCATGTTCACGCCCAGCAGCACGCCGAACCAGATCAGGTCGATGCCGAGCCTCTCCGCCACCGGTGCCAACAGCGGCACGATGATGAACGCCAACTCGAAGAAGTCGAGGAAAAACGCCAGCACGAATACCAGGATGTTGACGAAGATCAGGAAGCCCAACTGACCCCCCGGCAGGTCAGCCAACAGGTGCTCGACCCAGCGGTTGCCATCCACGCCCTGGAACGCCAGATTGAACACCGTGGCGCCGATCAGGATGAACAGCACGAACGACGACAGCTTGGCGGTGGTGTCCATCGCCTGCTTCAGCAGCGACCACGACAGCCGCTTGCGCGCCAGCGCCATGATCAACGCGCCGGTGGCGCCCATCGCGCCGCCTTCGGTCGGAGTGGCGATGCCGAGGAAGATGGTGCCGAGGACCAGGAAGATCAGTGCCAGCGGCGGAATCAGCACGAAGGTCACGCGCTCGGCCATGCGCGACAGCAGTTTCAGCCCGAGCAGGCGGTTCAGCATCGCCAGGCCGAAGGCAAGGCCGATCGCGACCATCAGGGTCAGCACGACTTTCTCCTCGGTGCTCGCGCTCGGATAGATGCCTTCGTACCAATGCTCGAAGACCAGCGCGGCGACGACGGAGACCGCCGTCAGCACACCGAGGGACTTCAGGCCGCTCGTGCCGTCGTCTTCGCGGATCGTGCGCGCCTCCGTCGGCAGCGCCGGCACCCACTGCGGCTTGAAGATCGCGATCAGCAGGATGTACAGCGCATACAGGCCGGTCAGCACGAAACCGGGGATGAAGGCGCCGCGATACATGTCGCCGACGCTGCGGGCGAGCTGGTCGGCCAGCACGATCAGCACCAGCGACGGCGGGATGATCTGCGCCAAGGTGCCGGAGGCGGCGATCACGCCGCTGGCGACGCGGCGGTCATAGCCGTAGCGCAGCATGATCGGCAGCGAGATCAGCCCCATCGAGATGACCGACGCCGCTACCACACCCGTGGTGGCCGCCAGCATCGCGCCGACGAAGATCACCGCGAACGCCAGCCCACCGCGCAGCGGCCCGAACAGTTGTCCGATCGTGTCCAGCAGATCTTCGGCCATCCGGCTGCGTTCGAGAATCAAGCCCATGAACGTGAAAAACGGCACCGCCAGCAGCGTGTCGTTCTTCATGATCCCGAACAGGCGCAGCGGCAGCGCCTGGAACAGCGTGGCCGGCAGCAGTCCCAGCTCGATACCCACCCAGCCGAAGAACAGCCCGCAGGCGGCGAGCGAAAAGGCCACCGGAAAACCGAGCAGCAGAAATACGACCAGCCCCGCGAACATGATCGGGGCGATGTTGGCGGCGATGAACGCGGTCATTTGGTCCTCCCGGCCGCCGCTTCGGCCTCGGCCTTGATCGCTTCGGCGAGTTCTTCTTCGGCCGATTTCTGCTGTTTGCGCGCGGTCGGGTCGGGGATCATCCCTTGCAGGAAGGCGATGCGCTTGATCAGCTCGGAAATGCCCTGCAGTACCAGCAACAGGAATCCCACCGGCATCAGCAGATAGGCAGGCCAGCGGATCAGCCCGCCGGCGTTCTCCGACATCTCGCCCGACACGTAGGCCTTGACGAACAGCGGCCAGGACAGCCAGCCGATCAGCGCCGCCGCCGGCAGCAGAAAGAAGACGATGCCGAAGATGTCGATCCAGATCTGCGTGCGCTTGGAGAAGCGGTGCAGAACGACGTCGATGCGCACGTGCTCGTTGCGCAGCAGCGTGTACCCGGCGGCGAGCAGGAAGATCGCCGAGAACAGATACCACTGGACTTCGAGGAAGGCGTTGGAGCTGACGTTGAACAGCTTGCGCACGGTGGCGTTGGCCGTACTGATCAGGACGGCTGCCAGCACCAGCCACAGGACGGCGCGGCCGACGCGTTCATTCAGCCAGTCGATCGCGCGCGCGATGCGTAGCAACAGGTTCATTCCCGTCTCCTCCTCGCCGGCTCGGCAGTGCGGCGCCGGCATGCGTGGTCAACAAAGAAGAAATGGCGGCCCCGGTTCTCCTCACCGTTTCGCCAGTCGCGCGCGCCAGAGCGCTACCTGCTCGGCGACGCGCGCCGGCGCCGTGCCGCCGGCGTGACTGCGCGCGGCCACCGAGCCTTCGAGCGTCAGCACCTCGTAGACGTCCGCGCCGATGGCCGGCGCGAAGCGCTGCAGATCGGCCAATGGCAGCGCGGCCAATTCGCAGCCGCGCTCGGTCGCCAGCCGCACCGCCTGCGCCACCGCTTCGTGCGCGTCGCGAAACGGCATGCCTCGCTTGACCAGGTAGTCCGCGAGGTCGGTCGCGGTCGAATGGCCTTCGGCGGCGGCGCGCCGCATCGCCTGCGCGTCGACTTCGATGCCGGGCACCATCGCGGCGAAGGCGCGCAGCGTATCGAGGACCGTGTCGACGGTGTCGAAGACCGGTTCCTTGTCTTCCTGGTTGTCCTTGTTGTAGGCGAGCGGCTGGCCCTTCATCAGCGTCAGCAGCGCGACGAGGTGCCCGGTCACGCGGCCGGTCTTGCCGCGCGCCAGCTCCGGCACGTCCGGATTCTTCTTCTGCGGCATGATCGACGAGCCGGTCGTGAAGCGGTCCGGCAGCCGCACGAAGCCGAAGCGCGGGCTCATCCACAGCACCAGCTCCTCGGCCAGCCGCGACACGTGCACCATGACGAGCGCGCAGGCGGCGGCGAACTCGATCGCGAAGTCGCGGTCGCTGACCGCATCGAGCGAGTTTGCGCACAGCCCCTCGAAGCCCAGCCGCTGCGCGACGAACGCGCGGTCGATCGGGAACGTGGTGCCGGCCAGCGCCGCCGCGCCCAGCGGCAGGCGGTTGACGCGCCGGCGCGCATCGAGCAGCCGTTCCCGGTCGCGCTCGAACATCTCGACGTAGGCGAGCAGGTGGTGGCCGAACGTGACCGGCTGCGCGACCTGCAAGTGCGTGAACCCGGGCATCACGGTCGCCGCGTGCCGGCCGGCGAGCTCCACCAGCGCCGCCTGTAGCGCCGCCAGCGCATCGCAGATGCGATCGATCTCGCCGCGCAGGTACAGCCGCAAGTCGGTCGCCACTTGATCGTTGCGCGAGCGGCCGGTGTGCAGCCGCTTGCCGGCGTCGCCGACCAGCTCGGTCAGGCGCCGCTCGATGTTCAGGTGCACGTCTTCGAGCGCGAGCGACCAGGCGAACTCGCCGCGTTCGATTTCGCCGCGGATCTGCGCCAGGCCGCGCTCGATGTCCGCCAGATCGCGCTCCGACAGCACCCCGACCTTGGCCAGCATCGCCGCGTGCGCCAGCGATCCTTCGATGTCGGCGAACGCCAGGCGCCGGTCGAAGCCGACGCTCGCGGTGTAGCGCAGTACGAAGTCGGCGACCGGCTCGGCGAAGCGTCCCGACCAGGCCTCGTGCTTCTTTTCCAAGGAGGAGGTGGGCGGGTCGGCTGACATAATTCGGCGCGGTTCTCGAAGGCCGCAAGTCTAAGTGACGAAGTCCCCTTCCGCCGCCGCGACGCCCGCCTCGCGCGCCGACACGGCCGCCCCGCCGCCGCGGCACGCGATTCCGGACGGCTGCAACATGGGCACTCTGCTGCGCGTGGCGGTCGGAGTGAACGCCGCCGCGCTGGTGGTTGCGATCGCGCTGGCGCGCGCCGATGCGCCGGCGGTCTTTCTGGCGGCGGCGGCGCTGCTCGAACCGGTGCTGCTCGGCACCTTGCTTCTGTGGTGCCTGCTGCGTCGGGCGGCGCTGCCGTTGCGGCCGCCGCTGCAGCGGCTGCTCGCCTGGCTGGTGCCGGCGGTACTGGCCGCGCTTTTGGTCGAGCTGTTCGGTCCGCCGGGGCAGGCGGCCCGCGGCGAAGCGGCGCTAGGCTACTTCGTCCTCGCATTCGCGGCCGGGGTCGCGGTGCAGCACTACCTGGAGCTGCGCGAGCGCGCGTTCTCGCCCGCGGTGACCGAGGCCAAGCTGCAGGCGTTGCAGTCGCGCATACGCCCGCATTTCTTCTTCAATGCGCTGAACGCGGCGCTGGCGGTGGTGCGCGCCGACCCGCCGCGCGCGGAACGGATGCTGGAGTCGATCGCCGAGCTGCTGCGTGCGGTGATGGGCGACGTGCGCAAGCTGGTGCCGCTGGCTCAAGAACTGGATCTGTGCCGCCGATATGTCGAGATAGAGCAGACGCGTCTGGGCGAACGGCTGAAGGTCGACTGGCAGATCGGCGCTTTCCATCCGCGCGCACGCGTGCCGCAGCTGCTGCTGCAGCCGCTGATCGAAAACGCCGTGCGCTATGGCGCCGAGCGCGTGGCCGGCGAGTGCGAGATCACCGTGCGCGTGCGCCAGCACGGCTTCAATCTCGAGGTGTTCATCGCCAACCCGATCGCGCGCGAACCGGTGCAGCGCGAGGGTAACCAGATCGGGCTGGACAACATCCGCGCCCGGCTCGCCCTGATCTACGACCTGGAGGCGCGGCTGGAGACGCGCGTGCGGCACGAGCGTTTCGAATTGACGTTGAGCGTACCGGTGGAAGCGAAGGCCTGATGCTGAAGATCCTGATCGTCGACGACGAACCGCCGGCGCGGGCGCGGCTGCAGCAGTTGCTCGCCGATGCCGCCGGGCAGGTCGCGCTGACCGTGGTCGGCGAAGCGGACGGCGGGCGCGCGGCGCTCGACGCGGTGGACCGGCTCGCGCCGGACGTGGTGCTGCTCGACATCCACATGCCGGATATGGCCGGCATCGAGGTCGCGCGCCATCTGGCCGCGCGCGAGCGGCCCCCGGCGGTGATCTTCGTCACCGCGTTCGACGAGCATGCGCTCGACGCGTTCGAGGTGCAGGCGCTCGACTACCTGCTGAAACCGGTGCGGCTCGAGCGGCTGGTCGCGGCAATGGCGCGCGCACAGCGGCTGCAGCCGCGCGATCCGAAGCTGGAGGCGGTCGCGCGCAGCCTGTCCGCCGCGCGCACGCACCTGACGGTGTCCGAGCGCGGCAAGATGATCCTGGTGCCGGTCGACGACATCGTGTATCTGCGCGCCGAACTGAAGTACGTGACGATCCGCACCGCGGCGCGCGAATACCTGACCGAGGAATCGCTGTCCTCGCTGGAGGCCGAATTCGGCGAGCGCTTCGTGCGCATCCATCGCAACGCGCTGGTGGCGCGCAAGTCGATCCACGGCTTTCAGCGCGTCCGGGGCGACAAAGGCGAGGAGGTCGCCGATGGCCACTGGGAGGTGCTGCTCAAGGAGCTGCCGGAGCGGCTGCCGATTTCGCGCCGGCAGTGGCCGACGGTCAAGGCGGCGGCGCGGCCGTGAGCCGTCGCCGCGCCTGCTCGGCTCAGACCTTCACACGGCGCTCGCCCGATCACCGATTGCGGCGAGCACCTCCGCGCACGGCGCCTCGATCTTTTCCGCCAGCAGCGCGTCGGCGCGCGTGCGGCCGAGGTTGATCGCGACGATCGGCTTGCCGAGGCGCGCCGCCTCGCGCGCGAACCGGTAGCCGGAAAAGACCATCAGCGACGAGCCGACCACCAGCATCGCGTCGGCCGCCCGCAGCGCTTCCTCGGCGGCGGCCACGCGCTCGCGCGGCACCGACTCGCCGAAGAACACGACGTCGGGCTTGACGATGCCGCCGCACGCCGGGCACGGCGGAACGCGAAACGACGCGAAGTCGCAGCCTTCGAGGTCGGCGTCGCCGTCCGGCGCCTGCGCCGCGGCCAGATCCGCCCATTGTGGGTTGCTTCGAGCCAGCTCGTCCTGCCACTGCGCCCGCGGCCAGCGCGCTGCGCAGCTCAGGCAGACCACGCGATCGAGCCGGCCGTGCAAGTCGATCACCGCGCGCGAACCGGCCGCCCGATGCAGGCCGTCGACGTTCTGCGTGACCAGCTGCGTGATGCGTCCCTGCGCTTCGAGCCGGGCCAAGCCGCGGTGCGCGGCATTCGGCGTGGCGGCCGCGAAAGCGCGCCAGCCGACCAGGCTGCGCGCCCAGTAGCGGGCGCGGGCGTAGGCATCGCCGACGAACGCCTGCACGGTGATCGGCTGTTTGCGCTTCCACAGGCCATCGCCGTCGCGATAGTCCGGGATGCCCGATGCGGTGCTGCAGCCCGCGCCGGTCAGCACGAACCAGCGCCGCTGGCGGTCGAGCCAAGCGGCGAGGCGGGCCTGCGGCGTCGCGCGCAACGATTCGCGGCCGACGGTCAACGGATCGCGGATCACAGCCCCAGATATGCCTTGCGCACGCGCGCGTCGTGCAGCAACTCGGTGCCGGCGCCGGCGAGCGCGATGCGGCCGTTCTCCAGCACGTACGCGTGCTGCGCGATGCGCAGCGACACGGCGACGTTCTGCTCGACCAGCAGGATCGTCAGCCCGCGTTCGTTCAATTGCCGGATCGTGCGCAGCACCTCCTGCACGATGCGCGGCGCCAGCCCCAGCGACGGCTCGTCGAACATGATGAACTCGGGCTGTCCCATCAGGCAGCGGCCGATCGCCAGCATCTGCTGCTCGCCGCCGGACAGCGTGCCGGCCGCCTGCTGCGCGCGTTCGGCGAGCACCGGAAACAGTTCGTACACCTCGGCCAGCGTGCGCTTGGCGCGCGCCCGCGCGCGCGGCAGCGCGGCGCCCAGTTCGAGGTTGTCGGCGACGGTCAGCGTCGGGAAGATCTGCCGGCCCTCGGCCACCTGACCGACCCCGAGGTTGCAGATCGCGTGCGGCGGCAGCCGCGTGATGTCGGTGCCTTTGAATACGATGCGGCCGGCGCGCGCGCGCTCGATGCCGGCGATCGTGCGGATCAGCGAAGTCTTGCCGGCGCCGTTGGCGCCGACGATGGCGACGATCTCGCGCTCCGGCACCTCGAGCGACACGCCGGCCAGCGCCTGCGCGTCGCCGTAAAACAGGTCGAGGTCGTCGACGCGCAGCATCGGGTCAAACCTCGACGTCTTCGCCGAGATAGCAGCCGAGCACGTCCGGATTGCGCACCACTTCCTGCGGCGTGCCGCGCGCGATCACCTGGCCGAAATTCAGCACCACCACCTGCTGCGCGAGCGCCATCACCGCGCGCATCACGTGCTCGATCAGCAGGATCGTCAGGCCGTCGCGCGCGTTCAGCTCCCGGAACACCGCGACCATCTGGTCGCACTCGGTCGGTCGCAGGCCGGCCATCACCTCGTCGAGCAGCAGCAGCCGCGGCTGCGTGGCGAGCGCCCGCGCCACCTCCAGCCGCTTGCGCTCCGGCAGCGTCAGCGTGGCCGCCGGCAGCGCCGCTTTCGCCGCCAGCCCGAGCCGCTCGAGGATGGCCAGCGCTTGCGCGCGCGCTGCCGCCGTTGCGCGCGTGCGCAGCAGCGCGCCGACCATCACGTTGTCCAGCACCGACAGCCCCGCGAACGGCTTGACGATCTGGAAGGTGCGGCCGATGCCGGCGGCGCAGATCTGGTCCGGGCGGCGGCCATCGATGCGCCGGCCGTCGAAGCGGATCGCGCCGGCATCGGGCGCGAACACGCCGGCGATCAGGTTGAAGCAGGTGGTCTTGCCGGCGCCGTTCGGTCCGATCAGCGCGACGATGCCGCCGGCGGGCACGGAAAAACTCGCGTCCTGCACCGCGCGCAGGCCGCGGAACGACTTCGACACCGCTTCGACGGCGAGCAAGGCGGTCATCGCGCAAGGCCGAGTTTGCGCGCCAGCAGCGGCCACACGCCGTGCGGCAGGAACATCACGACCGCGAGCAGCACGATGCCGTAGAACACCTGCTTGATGCCCGGGATCTGCCAGCCGAGCGCGGCGACGATCTCGGTGATGCCGTCGGCGAGCACGGTCAGCAGCGCCGCGCCGAGAATCGGGCCGAACAGGGTGCCGAGCCCGCCGATGATCGGCCCGAGGATGACCTCGATCGAACGGCTGATGTGAAAGATCTGCTCGGGGAACAGGTTGTTGTAGTAAAAGGCGAAGAACACGCCCGCGAGCGAGGTCATCGCGGCGCTGATCACGACCGCGATCATCTTGTAGCGGAAGGTGTTGATGCCGAGCGCCTGCGCCGCTTCTTCGTTTTCGCGGATCGCCTGCCAGTAGTAACCGATGCGGCTTCTCAGCAGCCAGGCGCACAGCGCGAACGCGGCGGCGCAGGCGGCGAGCATCAGGTAATAGAACATCACCGGCGGGCCGCGCAGGTTGGCCAGGTCCACGACCTCGCGCTGTTCGACCTTCAGGAACAGGCCGCCGGGGCCGCCGAGCAGCGGCAAGTGATCGAAGCCGATGCGCGTGAACTCGGCGAACGCGATCGTCAGCAGCGCGAAATACACGCCGGAGATGCCGAAGCGGAAGGCGAGAAATCCGATCAGTGCGCCCAACGCGGTGCAGGCGGCGAGCGCCGCCCACACGCCCAGCCAGGGCCCGATGCCGGCGTGCACGAACAGCCCGGCCGCCACGTACGCGCCGACGCCGACGTACAGCGAATGCCCGAGCGACAGTTGGCCGGCGAACCCCATCATCACGTTCCACGCCTGGCCGGCGTAGGCGAAAAACAGGATCAGCGTGGCCACCGACAGCACGTAGGCGTCGGCAACGGCCGGCAGCAGCGCAAGCGCCAGGCCCAGCAGCGCCAGCAGCACGAGCGCACGCCGGTTCACGCGCGTTTCCCGAACAGCCCTTGCGGGCGTAGCAGCAGCACCAGGATCAGCAATGCGAAGCTCGCCATGCTCTTGGCCGACGGCGCGAAGAACAATCCCGCCAGCGCTTCCGAGACGCCGATCAGCACGCCGCCGGCGAGCGCCCCGCTCATCGAACCGAGCCCGCCGACGATCACGATCACGAACGCGAGCAGCGTGTACGCGGGCCCCAGCGTCGGCGTGACGTCCACCAGCAGGATCATCATGCAGCCGGCCACCGCCACGCAGGCCGAACCGAGCCCGAAAGTCAGCGCGTACAGCCGCTTGACGTTCAGCCCGATCACCAGCGCGCCGAGGTGGTTGTCGGCGCAGGCGCGGATCGCCTTGCCGGTGCGCGCGAAGCGGAAGAAGGCGAACAGCGCCGCCGCGGTGGCGCACGCCACGCCGGCGGCGGCGAGCTTGCCGCGGTCGGCGAGCAGCGGACCGAGTTCCACCGGCTCCAGCAGGTAATCGAGCTGCACGCTGCGTGCGTCGGGGCCGAAGATCATCAGCAGCGCGTTGACCATGATCAGCGCCACCGCCACCAGCAGCATGAACTGCGAATGCTCGGGGCGCGTGATGAACGGGTTGATCAGGCCGCGCTGCAGGCCGTAGCCGAACAAGAAGAACGCGGCCGCGACCGGCACGACGGCGAGAAACGGGTCGAGCTGCAGCGCCGCGAACAGCACGACGGTCGCGTACATCGCGATCGTCATCATCTCCCCGTGCGCGAAGTTGACCACGCGCACCACACCGAAGATCACCGACAGGCCGAGCGCCATCAGCCCGTACACCAGACCGGTCAACACGCCGGCGAGGGCGACGTTGGCGACGGCGGCGGGGTCCATGCTCAGTCTCCGGGGCGAGTGTCCACGGCGAGGCGGGCGGCGGGGCACCGCGGCGCGCCGCCATCCCCGCTGCGCTCGCGCGGACCGACGCGGTGTGCAGCGATCAAGCGCGCTTGTACTCCGGCACCGGGAACACCGGCTTCGCCTGCGCGGCTGCAGCGGGAAGCACGACCGTCGGCTTCAGGTTCAGGTTCTGGATGCAGGCCGACGCATTGCCCTGCACCTGCCCTTTGGCGTCGAACTTGATCGGGCCGCCGAGCATCATGCGGTTCTTGATGTCGGTTGCGCGGATCGCCTCGGTCAGCGCCTTGGCGTCGGTGCTGCCGGCGCGCTTGAACGCGTCGGCCACCACCATCAGCGCTTCGAACGTGTAGCCGACGTTCAGCGCGTGGAACATCAGCTCGTCACCGGGGTTCTGCTTCTTGAACGCCGCCTCGACCGTCTTGGTGAGCGGTGCCTTCGGGTCGTACCACGGCACGTTCGAGATGCAGTACGCGGACAGTCTTCCGAGCGCCTTGTAAAACTGGTTCTCGTACATGCCGGGCGATCCGGGGCTGATGATCCCCATCGGCACCCAGCGCTGCTTGACCATCTCGCGCCGCAGGATGATCGCGTCGTTGAGGCGGCTGACCAGCAGCAGAAAGTCCGCGCCGGTGGCTTTCGCCTTGCCGACCTCCACCGTCAGGTCCTTCGCCGCCGGGTCGTAGGAGATCGTTTCCACGATCTTGAACGGCAGGAAGTCCAGCTTCGGCAGGATGGCCTGGATGGCCTTGGTGTTCGCCTGGCCGAACGTGTCGTTGACATGCATGTACACGGCGGTGCGCGGCACCGTGCCGGTGGCGCGGAACAGATCGCCGATCAGCGCCAGCCCGTTGCGCACCAGCTCGGGCGCGGTCGGGAAGTTGCGAAAGACGAACTTGTAGCCCTGCTCGGTGATCTGCGGCGCGGCGGCGATGTTGATCACGAACGGCACGCCGCGGCTTTCGGCCACCTGCGCGATCGCGGAGGCGGCGCCCGAATCGAACGGCCCGACCAGCACGTGCGCGCCTTCCTGGATCAGGCGCTCGGCGCGCGTGCGCGCGGTATCGACGTTGGTTTCGGTGTCGGCGTTCATCAGCTCCAGGTCGACGCCGTACATCTGCTTCAGCACCGCCGGCGCGAGGTCGGCGCCCTTCTGGCAGCTCTGGCCGATGAAGCCCTGCACACCCGAGCGCGGCAGCAGCACGCCGACCTTGATGCGCTTGTCCTGCGCGCGCACGAGCGCGGGCGCAAGGGTGGTTGCGGTACTCAACGCGACCGCCGCGTTGAAGCGGCGCCGGGTGAAGGTCGTGCTCATCGCTTGTCTCCTCGATCATTGTGTCTGTCGCGCGCGGCGAGGATAGCCCGCCGCCCCCGCTCGCGGCAACGTCGGCGCGCCGCGGCGGGAAAACGGGCCTCGCTTGGCGCAGCTTCGGGCGCGGGCGCGGCCGCCGCCACCGTCAACCGGTGT
>DATLZG010000513.1:0-3823 GCA_035574095.1 Burkholderiaceae bacterium
GCGGGCGAGAGCCTGCTGGCGGCGTTGCTCGTCGCCTGGGCGCTGTTGGGGCTGGTGCAGATCGCGGCGCTCGCCGCCAACTTCGCCGTTGCGCGCACGGCAACGCCCGAGATCGCGGCCACACTCGTCACGGCGCGCATCGGCATGGCGGTGTCGACCGCGTTGTTCGTGCTGCTGAGCGTGCTCTTGTGGTCGGTTATCGCGTACGTGGCGGCGCTGGCGCTCGAGGATCTGCTGTTCACCCCGGTCCTGTTCGGTAGCGGCTACCGCTCGGCGGCGATCTTTCTCGAAGCGCAGGTGCAGGACGTGGGCAGCCTCTTCACGCCGCTGCTCGCAACCGTCGGCGTCGTGGGCGCGATCACGCTCGGCGCGTTGGCACCGTCGCTGCGCGAGGAAATCGCGCCGAGCGCCGACTCGTTGGCACCCGACTGGACCGCACGCCTCGGGCGGTGGTGGACGCGGGCCCGCGCCTGGTTGCGCGCGCTGTTCGGCGTCGCAGTACCCGCTCTTGCCTTGCTCGGCGGCGCCGTGTACCTGTGGTTCGCGGCCGACAAGCTGTCCGGCGCCACCGGCGCGCTGGCCTGGCTCGGCGCACGCGACGAAGTACTGGTGACGGTCGGCAAATGGCTCGCCGGCGGCGCGGTCACGATCACCGCGCTCGGTGCGCGTTTCACGCAGACCTTCGGCAAGCTGCGTGTGGCGCTCGACGCGGTGCTGGACATCGATAACTATTTCCGCGATCCCGCCAACCGGCGCCCGCCGCGCGCGCGCACTTTCTCGCGCTTCGCGGCGCTGCTCGGCTTCCTGCGCGAGCGCGGTTACGGACGCGTCGTGATCGTCGCGCACAGCCAGGGCACGGTGATCAGCGCCGACCTGCTGCGCTATCTGCGCGCGACCGGCCGCCTGCGCGAAGCCGAGTCGCCGATCGCGCTGGTGACGGTCGGCTCGCCGCTGCGCGATCTGTACGCGGCACGCTTTCCGCTGCTGTATCGCTGGCTGGGCGCGCCGCCGCAATCGTTCGCGACCGGCACTCCGACCGCGGCGGAGATCGGCGCGACGCACTGGGTCAACGCCTACCGCTCCGGCGATTACGTCGGCCGCTCGATCTGGACGCCGCCCGCCGACGCAGCGATGTTCCGCGTTGCCACGGTAGACGGTGGCGGCCGCGTGCTGGCGGCGCGCGCCGGTGATCGCACCGAGTTCTGCCTGGGCGCCGGCGCCCACACGCACTACTTCGGCCGGGATGCGGAGGCGCTCGCCGCGGAGATCGACCGCCTGGTCGCCGCCGCCGTGTAGTCCGATTTCCGACAACAGGTCGCGCGCATAACCGACTCAAGTCGCGCGTCCGCCGCGCCATCATGGCAGCGCCATCGCAGCCTCTGGAGGATCCGATGTCTGTTGCCGAAATGCCGCTCGATGTCGCCGCGCTTCGCTCGCCGTTCGCGCTGATGAACCCGGACGCGGCGCGCACGATCGCTGCGCGTGCCGCCGCGCTGGACCTGCCGTGTAGGCGCTGCAGCCCGCTTTCGAATCCGCGCCTCGGCGGCGCACCGCTCGACGCCGAAGAAGAAGACGCCGACTGAGCCGTGCGCCGGCAGCGATCGGCGTTCGCGCTGCGCTGCCTCCCGCGACACCCGGAGGCGGCGGCTGCCGCCGCGCGAGGCGTAGCGGCGGCGCGCTCGGTTCACGCGGTGAAGGTCTTGCCGTAGCGCTCGCGCAGCAGGTTCTTCTGCACCTTGCCCATCGCGTTGCGCGGCAGCTCGTCGACGACGAACACGCGCTTCGGCACTTTGTAATTCGCGATTCTTTCCTTGAGCTGCGCGATGACGCGCGCCTCCTGCAAATCCGCGCCCGGCTTGCGCACGACGACCGCCACCACCGCCTCGCCGAAGTCGGGATGCGGCAAGCCGATCACCGCCGACTCGGCCACGCCGTCCATCTCGTCGATGTACCCCTCGATTTCCTTCGGGTACACGTTGTACCCGCCCGAAATGATCAGATCCTTGGAGCGGCCGACTAGGGTCAGATAGTTGTCTGGCTTGCCGGCGCCCCCGAAATGGCCGACGTCGCCGGTCCTGAAAAAGCCGTCGGCAGTGAACTCCTCGGCGGTCTTTTCCGGCATGCGCCAATAGCCGCAGAAAACGTTCGGACCCTTGACCTCGACTTGGCCGATCTCGCCGACCGCGCAGGGCGTGCCGTCGTCCTTGACCACGCGCACCGAGACGCCGGGCAGCGGAACGCCGACGGTGCCCGCGATGCGGTCGCGGGCGGCGATGCCGAAGTACGGGTTCGACACCAGCATCAGCGTCTCCGACATGCCGTAGCGCTCGAGGATCACGTGGCCGGTACGGCGGTGGAACTCCTTGTGCGTTTCGGCGAGCAGGGGCGCGGAGCCGGAAACGAACAGCCGCATGTTGCGGCAGACGTGGCGATCGAAGCCCGGCTCGGCGAGCAGCCGGGTGTAGTAAGTCGGCACACCCATGAACACGGTGGCGCGCGGCAACAGCTTGATCACCTGGCGCGCGTCGAACTTGGGCAGAAAAAGCATTTGTGCGCCGGCCAAAAGCGCCGCGTGCGTGGCGACGAACAGCCCGTGCACGTGGAACAGCGGCAGCGCGTGCAGCAGCACGTCGTGACCGCCGGCCTCGCGCTCCTCCTTGAAGCCCCAGAACTCGTCCAGCACCAGGGCATTGGAGGCGAGGTTGCCGTGCGTCAGCATCGCCCCTTTGGAACGGCCGGTCGTCCCCGAGGTATACAAAATGGCCGCCAGATCGTGCGCCGCGCGCGGCGCGGCGGCGAAGCCATCCGCGTGCGGCGCCGCCGCTTCGAGCAGACTGCCGTTGCGCTCGGTACCCAGCGTGACCACGTGCGCCACGCCGGCGGCCTGCGCCAACGGGCGCAATTCGCGCTCGCGCTCGGGCGCACAGACAAACACGGCGGGCGCCGCATCGCGCAGGAAATACTCTATCTCGGCGCGCTGATACGCAGTGTTCAGCGGCACGAAGATCAGACCCGCGCGCAGCGTGGCCAGATAGAGCATCAGCGCCTCGGGCGACTTGTCTACCTGCACGGCCACCCGCGGCGCGGTGCCGTCCGCGTCGGCAGCGAGACCCAAGCTGCGCAACCAACCGGCGATGCGCGCCGAGCCGTAATGCAGATCGCGCCACGAGTAGACGAGGCCGTCCTGCGTCTCCAGGCAGGGGGCGCTCAGGTCGCGCGGAAAGTGCGCTTCGAACAGCGCATAGAGATTGTCGTTTTTCATCTTGTCGTCTACCTGCCGGGAAAACTCGGCGGCCGCTTGGCCAGAAACGCCGCGATACCCTCGCGATAGTCGGCGGAGGCGAAAAAGCCGAAGCTCGCGTCCAGTTGCGCCTGCGTGTAGGTCAGCCCCTGGTCGAGCAGCAGCCGGATCTGCGCCTTGTTCTGCCGCGCCGCGACCGGCGACGCGGCGACGATCGCTTCGACGGTCCGCTCCACCGCAGCGTCCAGTTCGGCGCGCGCAACGGCGCGCTGTACCAGCCCTTTGGTCTGCGCTTCGACGCCGCTGAGCAGCCGGCCCGCCAGCAGCAACTCGGAAGCCACGCCGGGCCCGACCAGCGCCAGCAGCGGCTTCAGTTCCGGCAGCGCGAACGGGAAACCCACCTTGCCGACCGGCGCGCCGAGCAGGGCGTCTTCGGTCGCCAGCCGCAGATCGCACGCGACCGCGATCTCCAATCCGCCGCCCACGCAGTAACCCTCGATGGCGGCGATCGTCGGTTGCGGCACGCAGCGCACGGCTTCGATCGCGGGGCCGAGGATCTCGAGGTGGTAGCGGCGGCCGCTC
>DATLZG010000514.1:0-4481 GCA_035574095.1 Burkholderiaceae bacterium
CGCTCGCGCCTTTCCTCCAGCCACTCGGCCAGCCCGCCCGCCTGCGACAGATCCAGCCTCGCCAGAAGCTCGGCGCCTTCGCTCAAATCGTGCGCGATGCCGTCGGCGAGCCGCACCACCGCCTGGCCGACGACCAGTTCGACCCCGGTGGCGCGCCGCAGCCGCAGCAACCGCTGGCGCAAATTGCCGCGCGCGCGCTCCTCGTCGACGTCGGGCCACAGCAGCGTGGCCAGCCGGCCGCGTGGGGTGGGGCCTTCGACCGCCAGATACGCGAGCAGCAGGGCGTCCTTCGGTTCGAGGTCGAGGGCGCAATCCCCTCCAAGGATGACGCGCCCCGCTGCGCCGAGCAGCAGCCGCACTGCGGCCGCGGCGGCGCCCGCCACCGGTGCCGACGGTGTTGTGTCCTCGATCGGGTTCATCGCGGCCCGCATTTTGCCGGCCTCAGTCCGCGCGGCGGCAGAGGCGAGCGCGTCGCCGCTAACCCGCGTCAGTTGCCTTTCTTGATTCCGCCCTTCTTGTGGTCGGGCGGCGCAACGGCCGGGGGCGTGGTCGGTTGTGGCGGCAGCGGCCGCGTCTGCAGCCTCGTCGCATTGCCGCCCGCTGTGGCCGCCGCAGGATTGGGACGCTGCCGCGTCGCCGGAGTCGGCGTCGGCTCTGCATCGGATTTCGTTTGCTTCACCTCCGGCTTGCGGCCCGGCTCGGTCGCGCCGACGCTGACGAACCACAGCGCCGCCACAGCGCCGAGGGCGATACTGACCGCTTTCATCGTGATCTCCTCGAAGCGGGTGGTACAGCGGGCGCGGACACCGCGCCCATCGCATCATTTCTGCGGCCGTTCACCGGCGGCTTCGGCGGCGCCGCGCGCAGGCGGGCGCTTCGCGACTTCCTTGCGATCCTTCACGGTCACGTGCTCGGTGGCGATCGTTCCGTCCACCGCTCGACAGCTTCGCGTCACCTCGTTGGTCTGGGCGTTGCGCTGCGTGCTGATCATGCCGGCGCACGCTTTACCGGCGACCCTCGCGGCGTGCGCGTCAAACGCCATCGCGCCCAGTGCGGTAGCCGCGAGGACGGCATGAAGGATCGTGTTTTTCGACATCTCGACCTCCCATCGAAAATCGTCACTGCGTACGCCGCGGTCTATGCAGGGTGCGGCGCGTCCCCTTCTGCTTGATCGAGCGCGGTCATGCGCAGCGCACGGCCTTGATGTCGTAGGTCGTCCCGTCTCCTTCTTGCCAGACCGCGATGGCGGTGCCGCTGCCGTTCAACGCGACACGCGGCCGAACCCTATCCTTCTTGCCGTTGCCAAGTCCGTTCTCGACGCCGCCGTTTCTAAGGGCCGCGGCGTCACACCGGCGTCACGCGACGCGCGGCCACAGGCGAAAAGGCCAATCAGTTGCCGAGCAGGTACCCGTTGGCGCGCGCGTTGATCTCGACGCCGGGCGGGCCGTAATGCGCGATCGCCGGCCAATGGGCGCCGCTGAAGGCGCGGCCGGCGCCGATCGACACCCGCACGACGATGCGGCTTTCGTTGGCGGGAATCGTGTAGCGGGCGAGGATCTGCTGGTCGGCGACCGGTCGGCCGCGTTGAGCGATATCGACGGCGGCGACGTAAATCTCGCCAAACTCCGGGTAGGCGTAGGCGGCACCGTTGCTGCGGAACACGATGAACGTGAAATCGGTCAGCACCAGCGTTTGCCGGTCGAGATAATCCTTGGCCAGCGTGTCGTAAACGCCGTTGGGCCGCACCACATTGAGCAGGTGCAGCGGCTGCGCCGTGCCGCTCGTGGCGGCGAAATCGGACCGCACCATTTGCGCCGCCGGCACGTTCAAATGCCCGACCGACTGCGCCGCGCACGCGCTGATCCAGCCGCAGAAAATCAGAGCCGCAAAGACGGCGTGAGATTGACTTCTCATCGGCGATTTCCTCCTTCGTTTGTTCCGGTCACGGCTCAACCCGGCGCGTCGCGCTCAGGATCGCTGCACTTCGGCTGGCCGATGGCGGCCTTTGTAGGGGTGCGGGCGTCACATCGCCGTTACGGAAACCGGCCGCCGCCTGCGCCATGAATCGACGCGGCACGGCTCCCATCGGCGGCACCACTCGGCGCCGGACAGACCTCCAAGGTGAACGGCACCGGCGAGCCGTCGCGGAGGTCTCGGCCCGTCAGGGCAGGTTCTCGTCTTCGCCCGGCTCGGCGAACAGCGCGCCGCCACGAGGTTGCGGCAGCGCCTCGACGTCACGCAGCTTGCGCTGCATCTGGCGCGTGCGCGTCTCGGCCTGCTCGATCGTATTGGCCGCCGTGGCCAGTTGGCTCTTGACGCGCGCCAACACCTCGCCGAAGCGGGCGAACTCGCTCTTTACCGCACCGAGCACCTGCCACACCTCGGCCGAGCGCCGCTCCAGCGCCAGCGTGCGGAAACCCATCTGCAGCGAGTTGAGCATCGCGAACAGCGTGGTCGGGCCGGCGATCACGATGCGCAATTCGCGGTTCAGCGCCTCGGTCAGGCCCGGACGGCGCAACACTTCCGCGAACAGCCCCTCCGCCGGCAGGAACAGGATCGCGAAGTCCGTCGTGTGCGGCGGCTCGACGTACTTGTCCCTGATGCGGCGCGCCTCCATGCGGATGCGGTTTTCCAGCGCGCGCGCCGCCGCCTCCACGGCCTCCCTGTCGGCGGCGTCCTGCGCGGCGAGCAGCCGCTCGTAATCCTCGGTCGGAAACTTGGCGTCGATCGGCAGCCAGACCGAGGCGCCCTCCTCCTTGCCCGGCATGCGGATCGCGAACTCGACCGGCTCGTTCGCGCCGGGGCGCGTCTTCACGTTCTTCGCGTACTGCTCGGGCGCAAGGACCTGTTCCAGCAGCGCGGCCAGTTGCACTTCGCCGAACAGTCCGCGTGTCTTTACGTTGACCAGCACCCGTTTCAGGTCGCCGACCCCGGCCGCCAGCGTCTGCATCTCGCCCAGTCCGCGGTGCACCTGCTCGAGCCGCTCCGAGACGAGGCGGAAGCTCTCGCCCAGGCGCGCCTCCAACGTGGCCTGCAGCTTGTCATCGACCGTCGCGCGGACCTGCTCCAGCTTGGCGGCGTTTTCCGCCCGCAGGACGTCGAGTTGCGTGTGCAGCGTGCTGCGCACCTCGGCCAGCGCCGCCTGCAACGCGCGCGTCTGCGCCTCGAGCTGCTCGCGCATCGTCTGCCCGTAGGCGGTCAACTGCTGGGTATGGACGCCCGTCGTCTGCGTGACTTGCGCCGCCAGCGCCGCCTCCAACTGCGCCAGGCGCGCGCCGGTCTCGATGCGCACCTGGCTCGCCGCTTGTTCCACCGCGGCGCGCAGTTCGCGCTCCAGCCGCTCGTTGGCGCGCGCCGCGGCGGCGCTCTGCCATAGCGCGAGTGCGATCGACGCCAGCGCCAGCAGCGCGATCGCGGCGAGCAGAAACGTCGGTGAGTCGAGCATCGCGGGGAGTCGGCAGTCGGCCGTGGGGAACCGGGGTCGGGCGTCGCAGACACGGCCGGGCGCCCGTGCAACTGCGGCCTGCGCGCGCCCGGCCCGCGTTCACGCCTCGCGCAGTGACGCCAGCGGCGGCGTCTTCAGCACGTTGCGCAAGCCGAGCCAACCGCCGGCGAGCGCACAGGCAGCGCCGCCGCCGACGCCGAGCGCGAACACCCACGGCGACACGGCGTAATCGAACTCGAACGCGAAGCGCGCCAGCGCCCAGCCGACGGCCGCCGCGCCGCCGGCGGCGAGCAGGCCGGCGAGTCCGCCGAGGCAGATCATCTCCGCGGTTTGCGCGCGCGCCAGTTGTTCGCGCGTGGCGCCGAGCGCGCGCAGCAGCGCCGCTTCCCGCACGCGCTCGTCGTGCGAGCTGGCGAGCGCCGCGTACAGCACCAGCACGCCCGCGGCCAGCGTGAACAGGAACAGGAATTCGACCGCGGCGATCACCTGGTCCAGAACCGCCGTGACCTGGCGCAGGATCGCGCTGGTATCGACGATCGTCAGGTTCGGAAAGTCGCGCAGCAGTTCGGTCGTGAAGCCGTTTTTCTCCGCCGGCAGGTGAAACGCGGTGATGAAGCTGCGCGGCTGGTTCTCCAGCAGCCGGCTCGGCATGATGACGAAGAAGTTGGCGCGCATCGAATCCCAGTTGACTTTGCGCAGACTGCTCACGCGGGCGTCGATGCGGTTGCCTGCCACGTCGAAGGTGAGCCGGTCGCCGAGCGTAATCCCCAGCGTGGCGGCGATGCCGTCTTCCATCGACAGCTCGGCGGCATCCGGCGCGAACCACGTGCCGGCGACGATGCGGTTGTGCTCGGGCGCTTGGTCCGCGTACGAAAGGTTGAACTCGCGATCCACCAGGCGCTGCGCGCGCTCGTTCGCGTACGACTCGGGCCCGATCGGCGTGCCGTTTTTCGCGATCAGGCGCCCGCGCACCATCGGGTAGATCGGGGCGTCGGCGATGCCGGCCGCCCGCAGGCGCTCGGCGAGCGGCGCCACC
>DATLZG010000515.1:0-2442 GCA_035574095.1 Burkholderiaceae bacterium
CCGCCGCAGGCACCGAGACTTACTACGGCGGCAGCCGCCGCCAGATAACACAGACTTCGCATCGCTACCCTCCTCCCTTCTGTTGCCCTGACATGGCGAATGAACGCGCCGCCGTGCAGCGGCGCATGGCCCTTGCCGCGCATCGCATCGCGCGGGCTTTGCCCTGAGGTTCCCGGTGACCGCCACGGCCGCGCGCGCGGCGGATGACGGCGACTGTCTGTGGGGCTCGCACGGCTCAACACGCCTCTGACGCGAGCGCGATCAGCTCGGCCTG
Source organism: Burkholderiaceae bacterium (assembly GCA_035574095.1). Classification (GTDB taxonomy): domain Bacteria; phylum Pseudomonadota; class Gammaproteobacteria; order Burkholderiales; family Burkholderiaceae_F; genus JAKANT01. Next base: position 275 of record DATLZG010000515.1, read on the forward strand.
ACGGCGGGTTCCGGTTTTCGCGTACAGCGCCTTCAAGTGCGAGCGCACGGTCGTCGTCGCAATCTGCAGCGCGGCGGCGATCTCGCGCGGCGACTGGCTTTGGAGCAGCAGCGCGAGCACGCGCGCCTCGGCCGGGGTCAGCCCGAACAAACAGCTCAGTGCCGGCGTCGGCACCCACGCCGGCGGCGGGTCGACGAGCACGACCGCCGCGGCACCGCCCGCACCGGCTTGCGGTAGCGGACCGAAGGTGAGGCGCCACACGTGCGCTCGCCCGCCTGCCGCAAGCACGACCATCGCTCTGCTGCCGACACCGGCCCGTGCGCGCGCGAATACGCGCTCGAACGGCTCGCTCGCCACGCCAGCGAAGCGCAGCACGCGCCCGCCGGCGATCGTCAGGCACGCCAACGTGGCCGGCTGCGCGCCCGCGTTTCGGTATGCGATGAAGGCATCGCGGTCCAACAGCAGAACCGGATCGGGCACGGCATCGAGCAACGCCTGCAGCGTGTCCATTCGGGCCACGGGCGCCGCGGACGCGACGCGCTCGGCGCGCTGCGGCGAACCTTGCATGGCGCTGTCGTCGACGAGCATGGGCGGAGTTGTGGATGTCGTTGTTGTTGTCCCGCAGCGTGCCCGTGTCGGTGCGGGCATGGAATCGGCCGCGTCGCTGGCGCGATCGCCGGCGCGCCTAAGCGAACGATTAGCGACGGCTGCGATTGGCAGCGCCGCGCCTGGGGCGTATCTTGGCCGCACTTTTCGCGCAACCGCCTAGACTGGAGCGCTTCAGTGCGTCTCTTGATCGTCGACGACCACCCGATGACGCGGCTCGGCCTGATGGCGCTGCTGCGGGGATTGGACACGGCGATCGAAGTCGAAGAGGCCAGCTCGCTCGCCGCGGCCGAGGAATTGGCGGCGCGCGATGCAAAGTTCGATCTGATCCTGCTCGACATGAACCTGCCGGACGTCAGCGGAGTCGCCGCGCTGCAGCGCATCCGCGCGGCGTTCGAGTCGGCCGTCATCAGTGCCGTGTCGGCCAACGAGGATCCGGACTTCATCCGCGCGGTGATCGACGCCGGTGCCGCCGGCTACATTCCGAAGACCACCGACGGTGCGGTGACCCTCAATGCGCTGAAGCTGATGCTCGCGCGCGGTGTGTATCTGCCTTCGCAGGTGCTCGGCGCGGGGCCGAAAGCGAATGTGGAACCACCGCTGCGCCTGACCGGGCGTCAGCTCGAGGTGCTGCAGCGGCTGCTGCAGGCCAAGCCGAACAAGGTGATCGCGCGCGAACTCGGACTGGCCGAAGGCACGGTGCGCGCGCACGTGTTCGCCGTTTACGCCGCGCTCGGGCTCGGCGACCAGTTGCTTCTGAACAAGAGGGCCGCGCTGATGGAGCGCGCGCACCGGATGGGCCTGGTCGCCGCACTGCCGGCGCTGCGTGCCGATGGCTGAGCCGGACCATCCGGCGCAGCCGGACGGGGACGACGCAACCGAGGCCAGCTCGGCGCTGAATCGCCACCGCCTGCAGGCGATGGCGGCACAGGCGCGGCGTTTGTCGTTCGCTTTGCCGGCCAGTGCGGTCGTCACTTCCGCGATCGTGTGGCCGGTAGCTGCGCCGTGGCAACTGGCGCTGTGGGTCGCCGTTATCCCGTTGGTGCGGGTGCTACGCGCGCGCGCGTTGCTGCGTCTGGCGCGGCACGCCGGCGCGGACGTTATGCCGCAGACGCTGACGTTCAGCGTGCTCGGCGGACTCGTGCACTCCGCGCCCGCGTGGCTATGGATGGCGCAACTGTCGGTCGAGCGCAAAGCGCTTCTGACGATGATGCTGGTGTCGTACGCGACCACCGCCGTCTCCACCAACGCGCATTACCTGCCCGGTTACATCGTCTACAGCACACTGCTGCTCGCACCGCTGATCGTCGGCTGGGCGCTGCACGCCTGGTCGGTGCTGGCCGCGCCGCTCGCGCCGGCTTTCCCATTCGTGGAGACGATGCTGCCGGCGCTGCTCGCGGCGTTGCTATACGTGCAGTACGGATTCGCGCGCCAGGCCGAGCGCACCTTCGTCGAGTCGTTCTGGATCCGCTACGAGAAAGACCGCTTGCTCGCCGATCTGCGGCACGAACGGCAAGCACTGGCGGCCGAGCGCGACCGCGCCGAGGCCGCCAATCGCGCCA
>DATLZG010000516.1:0-4486 GCA_035574095.1 Burkholderiaceae bacterium
GCGTACGCGAGCGCCAGAACCAGCGCCAGCGTCACGGCGGCCGCAGCGGCCGCGGCGGTCACGCTGTTGGCGACCCAGCCCGCGTAGCGCTCCCACGGCATGGTGTCCCACGCGGGCACCGCGAGCGACAGCAGGATCGCCAGCGGCACGACGAAGCCGAGCGCGATCGGCACGCAGCAGCCGGCGACCGCCAGCCATTTGCGCCAGCCGGCAAGCTGTGCGCGTGGCGCGGGGCGGGCGGCGTTCGGCGCGGCGAAGAAGCGCGCCCGGCCGCGCGCGCGTTCCTCCAGCGCCATCACGACCACGACCACCAGCAGCATCACGGCCGAGAGCTGGCTGGCGGCCAGGCGATCGCCGAGCGAAAACCAGGCGCGGTAAATCGACGTCGTGAAGGTCTGCAGCCCGAAATACGAGGCGGCGCCATAGTCGGCGATCGTCTCCATCAAGGCCAGCAGCGAGCCCGCCGCGACCGCGGGTCGCGCCAGCGGCAGGTTCACGCGCAACCAGGTCGAAAGCGGCGACAGCCCGAGCGAGCGCGCGGCGTCGATCATCGACGCCGTGCGCGCCAGAAACGCGGTGCGCGCCAGCAGGTAAACGTACGGGTACAGCACGAACACGAACACGCACGCCGCGCCGGGCAGCGAGCGGATCTCCGGAAACCAGTAATCGCCCCGCTGCCAGCCGAACGCCGCGCGCAACGCACTTTGCAGCGGCCCGGCGTACTGCAGGAAATCCGTGTACGCGTAAGCGACGATGTACGCGGGCATCGCCAGCGGCAGCAGCATCGCCCACTCGAAGAACCGGCGGCCCGGGAACTCGAGCGCCGCCACCAGCCAAGCCGACGTCGTGCCGAGGATGGCAACGCCGATCGTGACCAGCAGCACGAGCGCGAAGGTCTCCAGCGCCGCGCGCGGGATCACCGTGGTCGCCAAGTGACTCAACGTCGCCCAGGAAGCCTCCGCCTGCAGGAAGCTTGCGAACACGCTCGCCACCGGCAGCGCAACCAGGGCCGCGCAGGCGAACAACAGCAGCGCCGCGCGCAGCCCGCCGTCCGCACGGCTCGGCGCGACGGTACTTTGAGCGAGGTCAGGGGCAGGCATCGGGCAAAGCGGCGCAAGTGTTTAGATGAGAAATATAATCATTTGCATGAACGATCCTGCCCACGACGCACCGATCCTCGTCATCGAATCGCTGCGCGTCGCCTACGGTCCGAACGAGGCGAGCGTACTGGACGATCTGTCGCTCGCGCTCGAGGCCGGCGACATCGGCTGCATCGTCGGCGCCTCCGGCTGCGGCAAGACGACGCTGTTGCGCGCGATCGCCGGCTTCCTGCCCGTGGCCGCGGGCTCGATCCGCATCGCCGGCGCGTGCGTCTCTGCGCCGGGCAGCACGGTGCCGCCGGAGAAGCGCGGCGTCGGTCTGGTGTTCCAGGACTACGCGCTGTTTCCGCACCTGCGCGTGATCGACAACGTCGCCTTCGGCCTGCGCCGGCTCGAACCCGACGAGCGTGCGCGCCGCGCGCGGCAGATGCTCGAACTGGTCGGTCTGGCGGCGCACGCGCGCCGCTATCCGCACGAGCTGTCCGGCGGCCAGCAGCAACGCGTCGCGCTGGCGCGCGCGCTGGCGCCGGCGCCGAAACTGCTGCTGATGGACGAGCCGTTCTCCAATCTCGACGTCGAACTGCGCGCGCGCCTCGGCGCCGAAGTGCGGCAGATCCTGAAGGACAGCGGCACCAGCGCGATCCTCGTCACGCACGACCAGCAGGAGGCGTTCGCGATCGCCGACAAGGTGGGCGTCATGCACCGCGGCCGCCTCGAACAATGGGACCGGCCGTACGAGCTGTACCACCGGCCGGCGACGCGCTTCGTCGCCGATTTCATCGGCCAGGGCGTGTTCCTGCCGGCGCGCGTGATCGACCGCGAGCGCCTCGCGATCGAGCTGGGCGAGCTGCGCGGCGACGTTCCTGTCGCGTGCGAGATGGGCTGCGACGTGTGCGGCAAAGGCTGCCACGTCGAGGTGCTACTGCGGCCCGACGATGTCGTGCACGACGACACCAGCCCGCTGACGGCGGAGGTCGTGCGCAAGATCTTCCGCGGCGGCGACTTCGTCTACACGCTGCGGCTCGCCAGCGGTCGCGAGGTGCTGGCGCTGGTGCCGAGCCATCACGATCATGCGATCGGCGAGCGCATCGGCATCCGCCTCGACGCCGATCATGTCATCACGTTTCCCGAACATTGATCGCCGGCACGGCGCGCCCACCCCGCCACCCGCCGGAAGGCTGACAACGCGCCCATATAATCGCCGCACCCGGAGAGATGGCCGAGCGGTTGAAGGCGCACGCCTGGAACGCGTGTATAGGTGAATAGCCTATCGTGGGTTCGAATCCCACTCTCTCCGCCAGAAAGGTATGGAGATCAGAGGCTTGGCCTGCTCTGCCCGTACCGACCAGTGTATGTCATCCCTATCCGCGCGGCCGGTCGGCATCGGTCATGCGCATGAAAGCCGCCCGAACGTCGTCCTCGACACCAGCGGCAGATTGAGGCGCGGTATCGCGACGCCGCCATGATCGAAGCGCTCAACGTGCTGCTGAAGCTCTTCTGGTGCGCGGCAGCGCTACTCGTGCTCGGGCTCGTCCTGCCGCTATGGGCCTTCTTGATCGTCGCGGGCGCGCTGGGCTTCATCGTCTTGGTTGGAGTCCTCGCCGCGCTGGGCATTGCGCCGGCAAAGAAGCTCGACGCGTGGCTTGCGCCTTGGCTCGGTCAGCCGCGACGCTGAGCGAGCGCAATCGCGCAGCGCGTGCCAATCACCGCCGCAGCCTAAGCGCCGGCGCGCGAACGGGCACGACGGTCCCGCGCCGCGCTCACAAGCGCCGTTCCCACCACCGCCCCTGAAAGAAGTCCTGCAGAAAGGCGATCAACGCAGTGACCTTGGCCGGCACCTGCTTCGGCGACGGATACACGGCGTTGATTTCCTGCGCCGGCAGAGCGTAGCCGTCGAGCACCGTGACGAGCTTGCCCTCGGCGAGCGAGGCCTGCGCGACATAGTGGGGCAGCGCCGCCACGCCCATGTGCGCGCGCGCGGCCGCCGGCAACATCGGCGTTTGCATCGGCACCTCGGGGCCGGCCGGGTGCGACATGATCACCGGCCTGTATTCGGCGCAGGCCGACTCGATTCCGATCCTGTGCATCACCGGCCAGGCGCCGCGCGCGCGGCTGCACAAGGAAGACTTCCAGGCGGTGGATATCGCCGCGATCGCCAAACCGGTCACCAAGTGGGCGGCGACGGTGCTGGAGCCGGCACAGGTGCCGCGCGCGTTTCAACAGGCCTTCCACCTGATGCGTTCCGGACGGCCCGGCCCGGTGCTGATCGATCTGCCGTTCGACGTGCAGATGGCCGAGATCGAGTTCGACATCGACACCTACGAACCGCTTCCGGTGTACAAGCCGGCGGCCACGCGCCGGCAGATCGAGCGCGCGCTCGAGATGCTGACCGTGGCCGAGCGGCCGCTCGTCGTCGCCGGTGGCGGCGTGATCAACGCCGACGCGTCCGATCTGCTGGTGCAGTTCGCAGAAATCGTCGGCATCCCGGTCATTCCCACCCTGATGGGCTGGGGTGCGATCGCCGACGACCACCCGCTGATGGCCGGCATGGTCGGGCTGCAGACGGCGCACCGTTACGGCAACGCCAATATGCTGGCCAGCGATTTCGTGCTCGGCATCGGCAACCGCTGGGCCAACCGCCATACCGGCTCGGTCGAGGTCTACACCAAGGGGCGGCGCTTCGTTCACGTCGACATCGAGCCGACGCAGATCGGCCGCGTGTTCGCGCCGGACTACGGCATCGTGTCCGATGCGAAAGCCGCACTCGAGCTGTTCGTCGCCGTCGCGCGCGAGTGGAAAACCGCCGGCCGGCTGCGCGACTGGTCGGCGTGGGCCGCGCAGTGCCGCGCGCGCAAGGCCGACTTGAAGTACCTGCGCAAGACCAACTTCGACCACGTGCCGCTCAAGCCGCAGCGCGCCTATCAGTGCATCGAAGAAGCGTTCGGCGACCGCGACACGACCTACGTCGCGTCGATCGGGCTGGCGCAGATCGCGGCCGCCCAGTTCCTGCACGTGTACCGACCGCGTCAATGGATCAACTGCGGACAGGCCGGCCCGCTGGGCTGGACCGTGCCGGCGGCGCTGGGCGTACGCGCGGCCGATCCGCAGCGCCGTATCGTCGCGATATCGGGCGATTACGACTTCCAGTTCCTGATCGAGGAGCTGGCGGTCGGCGCGCAGTTCAAGCTGCCTTACATTCACGTCGTCTTGAACAACAGTTACCTCGGCCTGATTCGCCAAGCGCAGCGCAGTTTTGCGATGGATTACTGCGTGCAACTCGCGTTCGACAACGTCAACCTGGGCGACGGCGCGGCACGGGGCTACGGGGTCGATCACGTCAAGGTCGCCGAGGGCCTGGGCTGCAAGGCGATCCGCGTCGAGCGGCC
>DATLZG010000517.1:0-3679 GCA_035574095.1 Burkholderiaceae bacterium
CGGCGGCTATGCGCCGGAGAAGGTGGCGCTGCGGCGCGCGATCGCGCTCGCCTACGACGTGCACGAGGAAATCCGCCTGGTGCGCAAAGGGCAGTCGATTCCGGCGAACTCGCCGGTGGCGCCGCTGGTGACCGGCTTCGACCCGGCGTTTCGCAGCGAGATGAGCGAGCACGACCCGGCGCGCGCCAAGGCCCTGCTCGACACCTACGGCTACGTCGATCGCGATGGCGACGGCTGGCGCGAGCTGCCGGACGGGCAGCCGCTGGTGCTGGAGATGGCGACCCAGCCGGACCAGCTTTCGCGGCAACTGGACGAGCTGTGGAAAAAGCGCTTGTCCGCAGTGGGGCTGCGCGTCGAATTCAAGCCGGCCAAATGGCCGGAGAACCTGAAGAACTCGCGCGCCGGCAAACTGATGATGTGGCGCGTCGGCTGGGTGGCGGCGCAGCCCGACGGCGACACGTTTCTCGCGCTCGGCTACGGGCCGAACAAGGGCGCCGCCAATCACGCGCGCTTCGATCAGGCCGACTTCAACGCCTTGTACGCGAAGCAGCGCGTGCTGCCCGACGGGCCCGAGCGCGAACGGCTGTTTCACGCCGCCAAGAAGCTGCTGGTCGCCTATGCGCCGTACAAGTTCCTCGGCCACCGCATCGAGACCGCCGTCTATCACCCGTGGGTGATCGGCTACCGGCGCCATCCGTTCATGCGCGACTTCTGCAAATACATCGACATCGACCCCGCGCTGCGTGCGCGGGCGTGAGGACTTCCGGATGAGAGAACCGATGAACCGGAGTCGCCGCCAGACGCTGGCCGCGCTGGCGGCCGCTCCGCTCGTTGGCGCCGCACCGCGAGCGGCGGCGCAAAGCGCCGCCCGGCCCAAGGTGCTGCGCTACGCGTTTCCGATCGCCGAGACCGGCTTCGACCCGGCGCAGTTGACCGACCTCTACTCGCGCATCGTCACCGCGCACATCTTTGACGGGCTTTACACCTACGATCACCTGGCGCGGCCGTTCAAGATCAAGCCGAACACCGCGGCCGCGATGCCCGAGGTATCGCCCGATTTCCGCACCTGGACCGTCCGGCTGCGGCCCGGCATCTACTTCGCCGACGACCCGGCGTTCGAGGGCCGCAAGCGGGAGCTGGTCGCGGCCGATTACGTGTATTCGCTGAAGCGCTTCGCCGATCCGCGCTGGAAAGCGCCGGCCTGGGCATCGGTGGCCGAGCTCAAGCTGCTGGGGTTAAACGAGCTGCGCGAGGAGGCCCTGAAGAACAAGCGGCCGTTTGATTACAGCCGCGACATCGAAGGGTTGCGCGCGCTGGACCGCTACACGTTGCAGTTTAGGTGCGCCGACCCGGCACCGCGTTTCTTGCAGACACTCGCCGGCGGTGATCTGTTCGGCGCGGTCGCGCGCGAGGTGGTCGAAGCCTACGGCGATCAGATTCACGCGCACCCGGTCGGCACCGGGCCGTTTCGCCTGGCCGATTGGCGGCGCTCGTCGAAGATCGTGCTCGAGCGCAATCCGAACTACCGCGAGCACCTGTACGACGCGGAACCGAACGCCGACGACGCGGAGGGGCAGGAACTGGTCGCGCGCTTTCGCGGCCGCCGGCTGCCGATGATCGACCGCGTGGAGATCTCGATCATCGAGGAGCAGCAGCCGCGCTGGCTGGCGTTCCTGCAAAAGAGCCAGGACCTGATGGAACGGCTGCCGAACGAGTTCGTCAATCTGGCGATACCGAACAACCGCCTCGCGCCGAACCTGGCGCGCGAAGGCGTGCGCATGTACCGCACGCTCGCCGCCGACGTCACGATCACGATCTACAACATGGACGATCCGGTGCTCGGCGGCTACACGCCGGAGAAAGTCGCGTTGCGGCGGGCGCTGAATCTGGCGACCAACACGGAGCAGGAAATCCGCCTCGAGCGCAAGGGACAGGCGATTCCCGCGCAGTCGCCGCTGGTGCCGCACACCTTCGGCTACGACCCGCAGTTTCGCAGCGAGAACGGCGACTACGACCCGGCGCGCGCCAAGGCGCTGCTCGACATGTACGGCTACGTCGACCGCGACGGCGACGGCTGGCGCGAGCAGCCGGACGGGCAGCCGCTGGTGTTGCGGGTGGCCACGCAGCCGGATCAGGCCTCGCGCCGGCTGGACGAACTGCAGCGCAAGGACTGGGCCGCGATCGGCATCCGCACCGAATTCGTGCCGGCCAAGTGGCCGGAGAACCTGAAGAACGCGCGCGCCGGCAAACTGATGATATGGCGGGTCGGTTCGTCGGCCGCCGCGCCGGACGGTCAGCCGGCGCTTTATCGCAGCGCGAGCGTGCACATCGGCGGCCAGAACCTGGCGCGCTTCCGCAACGAACAGTTCGACCGCCTGTTCCAGAAAATGAGCGTGCTGCCCGACGGCCCCGAGCGCCTTGCGTTGTTCGCCGAGGCGAAGAAGATCATCACCGCCTACGCGCCGTACAAGCACGGCGTACACCGCATCCTCACCGACCTCGCGCACCCGTGGCTGATCGGTTTCCGCCGGCCGCCGTACTGGCTGCACTGGTGGCAATACGTGGACATCGACGCCGAGGCGCAGGCGCGGGCGGTCGAATGAAACGGCGAACTTTCCTCGCGGGCAGCGGCGCCGCCCTCGCCGCCCCGGCGCTGGCGCGCCCGGCGCGGGCGCAGGCACCGAAGAAGACGCTGCGCTGGTCGTTTCCCGCCGCAGAAACCGGCTTCGATCCGGCGCAGGTTTCGGACCTGTATTCGAACTACGTGATCTCCAACATCATCGACGCGCCTTTGCAGTACGACTTTCTGGCGCGGCCCGTGGTGTTGCGCACCAAGACCGCGGCGGCGCTGCCGGAGGCGAGCGAGAACTACCGCGTCTACACGGTGCGCATCCGCCCCGGCATCTACTTCGCCGACGACCCGGCCTTCAAGGGCAAGCGGCGCGAGCTGACCGCGGCCGATCACGTCTACCAGTTCAAGCGCGTGTTCGACCCGCGCTGGAAGAGCCCGCTTTACTCCTATATCGCCAAGACCAAGCCGCTGGGGTTGGACGCGCTGCGCAAGGAGGCGCAGGCGAGCGGCCGGTTCGACTACGACCGCGAGGTCGAAGGCGCGCGGGTGCTGGACCGCTACACGTTCCAGATCCGGCTGGCGGAGCCCGACCCGCGCTTCGCCTACAACTTCACCGACGCGCGCCTGTTCGGCGCGGTGGCGCGCGAGGTCGTGGAGACCTACGGCAACGACATCATGGCGCATCCGGTCGGCACCGGGCCGTACCGGCTGGAGCAGTGGCGGCGCGCCTCGTTCATCGCGCTGGAGAAGAACCCCGGCTACCGCGACGAGTTCTACGACGCCGCGCCGCCCGCGGACGACGCCCGCAGCCAGGCGATCGCCGCGCAGATGAAAGGCAAGAAGCTGCCTCTGATCGATCGCGTGGAGATCACGATCATCGAGGACACGCAGCCGCAGTGGCTGTCGTTCTTGAACGGCTCGCTCGATCTGGGCTCGCCGGGCGAGTTTCTGAATCTCGCGGCGCCCGGCGGGCAACTGGCGGGCGACCTGGCCCGCCGCGGCGTCGTGCTCGACCGGCTGATCAACCCGGACATTATCGTCACCTACTTCAACATGGAGGACCCGGTCGTCGGCGGCTACACGCCGGAGAAGGTGGCGCTGCGGCGG
>DATLZG010000518.1:0-2266 GCA_035574095.1 Burkholderiaceae bacterium
GCGCTCGCCGCCGCGCCGGCCGCGGTGGCGCCGCCCGCGGGGCGCATCGTCGCCGTGGTCGAGTATCGCGACGGCACGGTGATCGACGTGATCCGCGCCGTCCAATGAAAGGCATCCGCACCCGATGAACATCGAAGAGAATCCCTGGCGCGACTGGATCGGCCGCGTCGAGCGGCGCGAGGATGTGATCACGCCTGCGCCGCTGGCGGCGTGGTCGGCGACGCTCGACCGCGACGATCCGCCGCCGCGCGCGGGCGATGTGCTGCCGCCGCTGGCGCACTGGCTCTATTTCCTGCCGTGCGCGAAGGCGAGCGAGCTCGGTGCCGACGGCCATGCGCGGCGCGGCGGCTTCCTGCCGCCGGTGGACCTGCCGCGCCGCATGTGGGCCGGCGGCCGGCTGCGCTTTCTGCAGCCGCTGCGCGTCGGCGAGGCGGTGGCGCGGGTATCGCGCATCGCCGACGTGAACGTGAAACGCGGCCGCAGCGGCGCGCTGGTTTTCGTCACGGTGCGCCACGAAATTTCGAACGCGCGCGGCCTGGCATTGACCGAGGAGCACGACATCGTGTACCGGGAGCCGCCCGCTGCCGGTGCGCCGGCGCCGGTTCCGCCGCGCGCCCCGACCGACGAGACTTTCGCGCGCACGATCGCGCCGGACCCGGTGCTGCTGTTCCGCTATTCGGCCTTGACCTTCAACGGCCACCGCATTCACTACGACCGCACGTACGCGACCGCGGTGGAAGGCTATCCGGGCCTGGTCGTGCACGGCCCGCTGATCGCCACCCTGCTGGTCGATCTGCTGCGCCGAGACGTGCCGCAGGCGCAGTTGCAGGCCTTCGAGTTCAAGGCGCTGGCGCCGCTGTTCGACCTGCACCGCTTCAACGTCTGCGGCAAAGCGCAGGGGCCGCACGGGTTCGCGCTGTGGGCGCGCGACCACGCCGGCGCCTTGGCGATGCAGGCACACGCCGACGTGAGCTGGGAAAGATGACAATCCGCGCCGACTTTGACGACCGCTACGCCGACATCCGCGATGCCGTGCGCGCACTGTGCGCGCAGTTCCCGGACGAGTATCACCGCCGCGTCGACGCCGAGCGCCGCTATCCGGAGGAGTTCGTCGCCGCCTTGACCGAGGCCGGCTGGCTGGCGGCGATGATCCCGCAGGAGTACGGCGGCGCCGGCCTGGGCCTGGCCGAGGCGTCGGTGATCCTGGAGGAGATCAACCGCAGCGGCGGCAACGCCGGCGCCTGCCACGGCCAGATGTACAACATGGGCACGCTGCTGCGGCATGGCAGCGAGGAGCAGAAGCGGCGCTTTCTGCCGAAGATCGCGCGCGGCGAATGGCGTCTGCAATCGATGGGCGTGACCGAGCCTTCCACCGGCACCGATACCACGCGCATCAAGACCACCGCGGTGAGGAAAGGCGACCGCTATGTCGTCAACGGCCAGAAGGTCTGGATCTCGCGCGTGCAGCACTCGGACTGGATGATCCTGCTGGCGCGCACCACACCGCTGGCGGAAGTGAGGAAGAAGACCGACGGCATGTCGCTGTTCCTGGTCGATCTGCGCGCCGCCGAGAAGGGCGGCATGACCGTGCGGCCGATCGCCAACATGGTCAACCACGAGACCAACGAGCTGTTTTTCGAGAACCTGGAGATTCCGGCCGAGAACCTGATCGGCGAGGAAGGCCAGGGGTTCCGCTACATCCTGGACGGCTTGAACGCCGAGCGCACGCTGATCGCCGCCGAATGCATCGGCGACGGCTACTGGTTCATCGACCGCGTGACGCGCTACGCCAACGAGCGCGTGGTGTTCGGGCGGCCGATCGGGCAGAACCAGGGCGTGCAGTTTCCGATCGCGCAGAGCTACGTCGAGATCGAGGCCGCCAATTTGATGCGCTGGCGCGCCTGCGAGCTGTTCGACGCGCGCCAGCCGTGCGGCGCGCAGGCCAACATGGCCAAATACCTCGCGGCGAAGGCGAGCTGGGAGGCCGCCAACGCCTGCCTGCAGTTTCACGGCGGCTTTGGCTTCGCGCACGAGTACGACGTCGAGCGCAAGTTCCGCGAGACGCGCCTGTACCAGGTGGCGCCGATCTCGACCAATCTGATCCTGGCGTACGTGGCCGAGCATCTGCTCGGGCTGCCGCGTTCGTTTTGACCATGCGGCCACTGCAGGGCATCACCGTGGTGGCGCTGGAGCACGCGATCGCGGCGCCGTTTTGCACGCGGCAACTCGCGGATCTCGGCGCGCGCGTGATCAAGATCGAGCGGCC
>DATLZG010000519.1:0-2589 GCA_035574095.1 Burkholderiaceae bacterium
ACTCCAGCAGGAGCGCGCGCGTCTCCAGGCGCTGATCGAGAACCCGCCGACCCGCTTTGCGGCCCAGGCCCGCAACTTCAATACGCGGATGCTGGCCGAGGTCGAGGCCGAGATCGTCAAGATCGAGGCGAAGCTCGCCAATATCGAGGTCCGGGCGAAGGAAGCGCGAGCCAACGAGCTCTCGGTGCGCGCCGGCACGGTCGCGCGCGAGCTGACGCCCGGGTTCGACGAGCTGCAGACGCTCAAGGCGCGGCAGGCGCAGCTCCGCTCCGCACTTGACGACCCGCTGATCCGGCAGAAGGTCGCCGACCTCAAGCAGGTCGAGACGGCGTACGACGCGGTCGCGCGCGCGATCCGCACCTGGCTCGATCCGGCCGAGAAGGCGCGCCGCCTCGACGAACTCGAGATCCAGGCGCTGCAAGCCAAGACCCCGGCGCAAAAGGCCGCCATCGCCGAGGAGCGCCGGCGGCTTGAACTGGCCGGGCAGGCGATCCCGCTCGCCATTGCCGAAGCCGACATCACGCGGGCCGGCACCAAGGCGCGTGCCGAGGCGACGCAGGCGCATACCGACCAGTCGCGCGTCGTCGAGGTCAACACTCGGGCGACGCTGGGCTTGGCCGATGCCTGGCTCAAGGGCGCGGCGGCCGCCCAGCAGGCGGAAGTTCGCCGCAGGGCCCTGACGGAGGCCGTGCAGAACGGCGTCGATGTCGAGACCCGGGCGCGCGAACTCCTGCGCGAGCAGATCGCCGAGCAGGCCGCGCAGTCGGCAAAATCGGCTACCGATCTGACGGCCGAAGCCGCCGCGCAGCGCAAGCTCAACGATGCCGTTGCGGCCGGCACGATCTCGAGCGAGCAGGCGCAGCGCCTGATGCAGGTCGAGCAGGCGCTGCGGCCGCTGATCATCGCGCAGGCGCTTGCCGAGGGAGACGCAAAGGGCACGCTCGCGCGCGTCATCGATGCGCTGCGCGGAGCCTATGCACGACTGCACGGCGAGCAGGCGCGCGCGGCCGCACTGCAGACGATCGAGGGGCAGAAGAACCAGATCGAGCTGCTGCAGAAGCAGATCGAATTGACCGGCCAGGGCGAGTCGCAGCGGGCGATCATCATCGCGCAACTGCAGGCCGAGCAGCAGCTGCGCCAGAAAGGCATCGATCTCGCCAGCGCCGAAGGCCAGGCGATCTTTGCCAATGCCGGCTACATCGAACGCCTGAACCAGGAACTTGCCCGCTCGCAAGGCGCGATGCAGGCGCTGCAGGGCATCACCGACACGACCTTCAACCACTTTGCGACCCTGATCGCGCAGGGCAAGACCGACTGGAAATCCTGGGCGGATGCGGGACGCGCCGCGCTCGCCGACATCGAGAAGGAGATCCTCAAGCTCGCGGTCCTCAACCCGCTCAAGAATTTCCTGTTCGGGACGAACCTCACCACGCTCAACAATGTCGGCGGACTCTTCGGAGGGCTGTTCGGATTCAAGTTCCACGAGGGTGGTGTCGTCGGCGCGGGCGGGACGCCACATTGGGCGCCGGCGCACGTCTTCCGCAATGCGCCGCGCCTGCATGATGGCGCGTTCCTTTCGCCCGACGAAGTGCCGGCGATCCTCCAGCGCGGCGAACGCGTGCTCAACCGCGCCGAGGCGGCGTCCTACGAGCGCGGCTCAAAGGCAGCCCCGATCGTGCTCAACTTTGCGGTCACGACGCCGGACGCGGCCTCGTTCCGGCGGGCGCAAAGCCAGATCACCGCTGACATGGCCGCAGCGCTGCGGCGCGCGGAGCGCAACCTGTGACTGGATTCCACGACGTGCGGTTGCCCGACGCGGTGGCGCGCGGGGCGACCGGCGGACCGGAGTTCTCGACCGACATCATCTCCGTCGCCTCTGGCTTCGAGCAGCGCAACGTCAACTGGTCGGCGGCACGTGCCAAGTACGACATCTCGACCGGTATCCGTACCCGCGAGCAGATGGCCGAGGTGATCGCCTTCTTCCGCGCCCGCAAGGGCCGCGCCTATGGGTTCCGCTTCCGCGACTGGAACGACTTCGAGGCTGAAAGCCAACCGCTCGCTTCGACGGCGGACCCGCTGGTGTGGCAATTGACCAAGCAATACGCCTCGGGTCCCTCCGCGGACCAGCGCGCCATCACCAAGCCCGAGGCCGGCACCGTCATCGTCCGCGTCAGCGGCAACCCGGTATCGGTCGATGTCGACCACCTCACCGGGCTCGTCACCTTCAGCTCGGCACCGGGCGCGCAGCCCTATGCCGATTTCCTGTTCGACGTGCCGGTGCGCTTCGACACCGATCACCTGCCGGTGGTGGCAGTCGCCTACCACATCCAGCAAGTCTCCTCGATCGCGCTGGTCGAAATCCGGACCTGACTATGAAAACTGTCTCGGCAGCGCTCGCCGCGCATCTTGCGGGCGAGGTGACGACGCTTGCGACCTGCTGGCGCCTGGAGCGGACGGACGGCTGGGTGCGCGGCTTCACCGACCATGACCAGCCGCTCGTCATCGATGGCCTGACGTACGTCGCCGCAACCGGCTTCCTGCCGAGCGCGATCAAGTCGGGTGCCGACCTGTCCGTCGATAACCTTGATG
>DATLZG010000520.1:0-3127 GCA_035574095.1 Burkholderiaceae bacterium
CGGAACCGCTGCACGCGCCCGCCTTCGTGGTCGACCGCGATCACGAGCGGCGGTTCGCGCAACGCGCGAATCTCGGCCGTCAACGCGGCGAGTTGCGCGCCATCGACGAAGTTGCGCGCGAACAGGATCACCATGCCGACCAACGGGTGGCGCAGCCGCTCGCGCTCGCCCGCGGTCAGTCGCGGGCCTTCGAGGTCGACCACCACCGGTCCGAGCATTCAGGCCTCCGTCGTTTCGGCGATCGCGTACGCCAGCGCCATGGCGCGCTCGTCGCTCACGCTGACGTGCAGCCGCAGCTTGCGCGCGGCGACGTACGCCGCCAACGCGCCGTGCGTCACCGCGATCGGCCGCCCGCTCGCTTCGTTCAAGATCTCGACCGCGCGCCAGCTCATCGGCTGGCGCATGCCGAGGCCGAGCGCCTTCGCCACCGCTTCCTTGGCCGCGAAGCGCGTCGCCAGGAACGCCAAACCGCGCGCCGCCGCGCGCGCGCTGCGGGCGTCGAAGCGCTGCAGCTCCTGCGGCCCCAGCACCCGTTCGGCGAAACGGCGGCCGAAGCGGCGCAGCGCCGCCTCGACCCGCGCGATCTCGACCACGTCGGCGCCGGTACCGTAGATCACGGTAGCGGCCGCTGCGCGGCGGCCTTGCGGATCTCGGCCAGGTACTTGCGCACGGTCTCGGCCAGGCCGAACTCGAGCGCATCGGCGATCAGCGCATGGCCGATCGATACCTCGGACACGCCCGGTACGGCGCGCAGAAACGGCGCCAGATTGGCGAGGTTCAGGTCGTGACCGGCATTCACGCCCAGCCCCGCGGCAAGCGCTGCGGCGGCCGCCGCGCGATAGCGCGCGAGCACCGCCTCCTGCTCGTGCGTGCCGAACGCACGCGCGTACGGCTCCGTGTAGAGCTCGACGCGATCGGCGCCCAGTCGCGCCGCGGCCGCCATCGCTTCCGGCACCGGATCCATGAACAGGCTGACGCGCACGCCCAGCCGCTTCGCCTCGTCGATCAGCGGCCGCAGCCGCGCGGCGTCGCGGTCCGGATCCCAACCGTGGTCGGAGGTAAAGGCGCCCGTCTCGTCGGGCACGAACGTGCACTGATGCGGGCGCACCTGGTGCACGTACTCCATCAACTGGTGAAACGGATTGCCCTCGATATTGAACTCGGCCGCCGGCCAGCGCCGCAGCAGTTCGGCCAGCGCGGCCACGTCCGGTGCGCGCACATGGCGGCCATCCGGTCGGGGGTGCACGGTGATGCCGTCCGCACCGGCCGCGAGCGCGATTTCCGCCATCCGCGTCACGCTCGGAATGCCGATCGTGCGCGTATTGCGCAGCAGCGCGACTTTGTTCAGGTTGACGCTCAGTGCGGTCACAGTCGGTGCAGATCGTGCAGGATGCGGCGCGTGTTCAGCGGCTGGCCGTTCAGATGGTAGCGAATCAGGTGGCGCAGCACGCGCTTGCAGTCGGCCGCGACTTCGGGCGAGCTCAAGTCGCCGCGCGCGATCGCCAGCGCCGAGCGGCCGGACAGCAGCGCTGGATCGTCGTCGAACGGGGGTTCCGCCCGCACCAGCCCGCGCTGCGCATCGACGCGATAGGTCGCCGCCACGTCGATCGCCGCCCCGTCGGCGCAGTGATCGAAGGCAGGCGCATGCCCGGTTTCGCGCAGCAGCTCGAGCTCGAATCCGCGCAGCGCCGCCTCCTGATCGCGATCGCCGCGCGCCAGCGCGCCGAGCGTCTCGACGTAACGGGCGAACAGCAGTTCGTGCGGATCGGCGCGCGCCAGCAGGCGCACGAGCAGCTCGTTCAAGTAAAAGCCGGCGAACAGCGCCGCGCCGCGCAAGGGCGGCAGTCCCCCGCACCATTCGACCCGCACCAGCGACTTGATTTCATTGCGCCCGCTCCACGCCACCAGCAGCGGCGAGAACGGCGTCAGCAGCCCGCGGAACTGCGACGTCGGCCGTTTGGCGCCGCGCGCGACCAGCGCCATGCGACCGTGATCGCGCGTGAATACTTCGACGATCAGGCTCGTCTCCCGCCATGGATACGAATGCAGCACCAGCGCCGGTTGCTGATCAACGCGGTGCTCGTGCGCGCGGCGCACGCGCGGCCGGCCGCTGGCGGCGAGATCATTCATAACCGAGCGACTGCAGCGTGCCGGCGTCATCGGTCCAGCGGCGCTTCACGCGCACCCAGGTTTCCAGATGTACCGGCTTGCCGGCGAGCGCCTCGATGTCGGCACGGGCGAGGCGACCGATCTCGCGCAGTTTGGCTCCGCGCGCGCCGATCACGATCGGTTTGTGGGACTCGCGTTCGACGATCAGGCCGGCGACGATCTCGATCCGGCGCGCCGTTTCCTGCCAGCGCTCCACCGTGACCGCGATCCCGTACGGCAGCTCGTCGCCGAGCAGACGAAACGCCTTCTCGCGGATCGCTTCGGCGGCGAGGAAGCGCAGGCTACGGTCGGTGATCGCATCGACGTCGAACAGCGGCTCGCCCGGCGGCAGCAGCTTGGCGATCTCGTCCAGAAGTTCATCGAGTTGGCGTCGCTTCTCGGCGCTGACCGGCACCAGCGCCGCGAACGGATAACGGCGCGCGCAGTCGGCCAGCACCGGCAACAGATCCTCGTAGCGTGCCAACGTGTCCGTCTTGTTCAGCGCCAGAATGACGTTGCCGGCTTCCGGCGGCAGCAGTTTCAGCAGCGCATCGTCGGCATCGCGCCAGCCGTGCGCATCGATCACCAGCACCACCGCATCGACGCCGGCGAGCGCGCTGCGCACGCTTTCGTTCATGCGCCGCTGCAGCAGCGTGTGCGTCTTCGCCTGCAGCCCCGGCGTGTCGACGAAGATGAACTGCGTGGTCGCCGGCGGCACACCGCGTGTCAGCACGCCGAGCACGCGGGTGCGCGTCGTCTGCGGGCGGCGCGCGGTGATCGAGACGTGCGCGCCGACCAGCGCGTTCAGCAGCGTCGACTTGCCGACGTTGGGGCGGCCGATGATGGCCACCATCCCGGTGCGGGCGACGGCCGTGTCGCTCATAGCGTCAACTTTGCGCCGGCGGCTCGGCAGTGGCCGGCGCCTCCTGCGGCCTTTCCTGCGGCGTTCCCGTCGGCGCCGCGGCCGTGTCGGCGGTCG
>DATLZG010000521.1:0-4704 GCA_035574095.1 Burkholderiaceae bacterium
GTCGAGGAGCATCTGCACGGCCATCTCGAACGCCTGCCGGCCGAGGACCGCCGCTCGCGTGCGATCGTCGAGGCGATGAAGGCCGACGAAGCCAAGCATGGCGCGACGGCCGTCGCGCTGGGCGGGCTCGAGCTGCCGTGGCCGGCGCGGCTGGCGATGCGGATCGCCGCGCGCGTGATGACGCGCACCGCGCACTACGTTTGAGCGCTGCTCAGACCTCGGCCACCTCGATCGTGTAGCTGAGCGCGGCTGTCTTGGCGAGCATCGCCGTCGCCGAGCAGTATTTCTCGTGCGAGAGGCGCACCGCGCGCTCCACCGCATCGCGCGGCAAATTGCGTCCGCGCACGACGAAGCGCAGTTCGATGCGCGTGAACACTTTCGGGTCGGTGGCGGCCCGTTCGGCGATGACTTTCACTTCACAGTCGCGCACATCGTGCCGTCCGCGCCTCAGAATCAGCACCACGTCGTACGCAGTGCAGGCGCCGGTGCCCACCAGCACCAGTTCCATCGGCCGCGGCGCGAGGTTCTTGCCACCGCCCTCCGGCGCGCCATCGATCGCGACGAGATGGCCGCTGCCGGTCGCAGCGACGAAACTCATCGCGCTCGGACCTTCGGGTCCGGTCCAACGCACCGTACATTCCATCGCTCGCCCCTTTCGCCGCCGTCGCAGTACGCCTCGGCTTGCGTCAGTCTAGTGGACGCAGATACAATCCGGCGCTTTCCGCGGGCCGGGGCCGCCGTCGGCGCTTGCCCTGCCGCGACTTCGGGCCGGCGCGCGTCGTCCGCACGATGCGGTACCGGTCCCTCCCGGGCTAGACAACAGATGAAGACGTTCTCCGCCAAGCCGCACGAAGTGCGGCGCGACTGGTATCTCGTCGATGCCAGCGATCAGACGCTCGGCCGCCTGGCGGCCGAAATCGCGCGCCGTTTGCGCGGCAAGCACAAGCCCGAGTACACGCCGCACGTCGACACCGGCGATTTCATCGTCGTGGTCAATGCCGCCAAGTTGCGCGTGACCGGCAACAAGGGCACCGACAAGGTCTATTACCGGCACAGCGGCTACCCGGGCGGCGTGTACCAGACGACGTTCGACAAGATGCAGGCGCGCTTTCCGGGCCGCGCGTTGCAGATCGCGGTCAAAGGCATGCTGCCGAAGGGCCCGCTCGGCTACGCGATGATCAAGAAGCTGAAGATCTACCCGGATGCCGCGCATCCGCACACCGCGCAGCAGCCGAAACCGCTTTCGATTCCGACGCAGAGGGCCGCATGATCGGCGCTTACAACTACGGCACGGGCCGTCGCAAGAGCTCCGTCGCGCGCGTTTTCATCAAGCGCGGCAGCGGCAAGATCACGATCAACGGCCGCCCGATCGAGGAGTATTTCCGGCGCGAGACGGGCCGCATGATCGCGCGCCAGCCGCTGGAGTTGACCAACAACGCGACCGCGTTCGATATCCAGGTCAACGTCAATGGCGGCGGCGAGTCCGGTCAGGCCGGCGCGGTGCGCCATGGCATCACGCGCGCGTTGATCGACTACGACGCGACGCTCAAACCGGTGCTGTCCAAGGCCGGTCTGGTGACGCGCGACGCGCGCGAAGTCGAACGCAAGAAGGTCGGCCTGCGCAAAGCGCGGCGGCGCAAGCAGTTCTCGAAGCGCTGACGGCCGTTCACAGGTCGTCATCAGCGAACAGGCGGGGTGCGCCGAGGAGCGCGCGCGTATGAACACATACGTTGCGCACCGGAGGCGCAAGCTGGAGACGCGCAGCCGCTCGATTCGCGGCGTCTGAGTCGGCGGCGCCGGATTACTCGGTTTGCGCGGCGCGCCCCGGGCGCGACGCGGCCTATACTGCCTGTGGTTTCGTAGGGCCGCTCCCTTTGGCGGCCCTTTGTTTCTGTGTACACGGCCCGACGAGGAGGACGATGAGCGGGCGCATTCGGGTAGGCATCGTCGGCGGCACCGGCTACACGGGCGTCGAATTGCTGCGGTTGCTCAGCCAGCACCCCGCCGTCGAACTGGTGGCGATCACCTCGCGCAAAGAGGCGGGCACGCGCGTGGACAGCATGTTTCCGTCGCTGCGCGGCCGGGTCGATCTGGCGTTCGTCGAGCCGGAGCGGGCACCGCTCACCTCCTGCGATGTGGTGTTCTTCGCCACGCCACATGGAGTGGCGATGAGTCAGGCGCGGTCCTTGACCGCCGCCGGGGTGCGCATCATCGATCTGGCGGCGGACTTCCGCCTGCAGGACGCGGCCGCGTTCGAACGCTGGTACAAGCAGCCGCACGCTTGTCCGGACTTGCTGCGCGAGGCGGTCTACGGCTTGCCCGAAGTACACCGCTCGGCGCTCAAGCGCGCGCGCATCGTCGGCAACCCCGGCTGCTACCCGACCACGGTGCAACTGGGCGTGCTGCCGCTGCTCGAAGGCGGCCGGCGCATCGTCGACACGAGGCACCTGATCGCGGACGCCAAGTCCGGCGTTTCCGGCGCCGGTCGCAAGGAGGAGCTGCCGTACCTGTTCTCCGAGGCTTCCGACAACTTCAAGGCGTACGCGGTGAAAGGGCATCGCCATCACCCGGAGATCGTCGAGCAGTTGCGCGGGATCGCGGGGCACGGAGACATCGGCCTGACCTTCATCCCGCACCTGGTGCCTATGGTGCGCGGCATGCTGACCACGCTGCACGTGCGCGTACTGCCGGAGGCGCTGCACACCGACTTTCAGCGGCTATACGAACAACGCTTCAGCGGCGAGCCGTTCGTCGACGTGATGCCGCCCGGTTCCGAGCCGGACACGCGCTCGGTACGAGCGTCGAACGTCGTGCGCATCGCCGTCCATCGCCCGGGCGACGGCGATCAACTGGTGGTGATCGTCGTGCTCGACAACTTGGTGAAGGGCGCGTCAGGTCAAGCGGTGCAGTGCATGAACGCGATGTTCGGGCGGCCGGAGACCGAGGGTTTGACGCACGTACCGGTGGTTCCGTAGCGCTGAGGCGAGATGAAGTGGAAGCTGTTCCGGCGCAAGATGGGGGTGAGCGCACCGCGCGTCACCGTGCGCGCCCAGCTTCCGTTTGCGCTGCGCGCGCTACTGTTCTTCTTCGCGGCCGCGATCGCGGCGGCAGCCGGCATCGCGATTTACGAGTACGGCAAGCAGTTCGCCGGTCCGGATCGGCGCGAACTGCTGGCGCAAATCGACAAACTGCAGTCCCAACTGCGCGAAACGAAAGCCGAGCGCGACCGCTACCAAGCCGTGGCTACCGCCTACGAAAGCCAGATGAAGGTCGAGCACGCCGCCCAGGAGCAACTCGCCCGGCAAGTCACGGCACTGGAGGCCGAAACGGCGAAGCTGCGCGAGGACCTGTCGTTCTTCGAGAGTCTGCTGCCCACGCCGGCCAACGCGAAGGGCGTGCTGATTCGCAGCTTCCGCGTGCAGGCCGACGGAGAACCAAACCAGATGCGTTACCGGCTGCTGGTTCAGCAAAGTGGCAAGCCGGAACGCGACTTCAACGGCGCCGTCGAATTGCAGGTCAACTTCACCCACAACGGGCGTCCGTTCACGCTGCACATCCCGGATCCGTCGCCAAACGCTCCGCGAGGGGTCATCGAGCTGTCCTTTCGCCACTATCAACGCGTCGAAGGAACGTTCATGCTGCCACCCGGCGCGGTCGCGCGCTCGGTGCTGGTGCGTATCCTGGCCAACAATGGCCAGCCGCAGACGCAGCAGAGTTTCCCCGTCTCATAGCTAGGTAATCCGGAGGACCGATGTTCGGCAAAAAGCCCAGTGCTCAGAAGGAGATCGCCAGCCTGATCGGTGCCGGCACGACGATCACCGGCGACGTCGCGTTCTCCGGCGGGCTGCGCATCGACGGCACCGTGCGCGGCGCGGTGCGCTGCGTGGACGGCGAGCAGGCCGGCATGCTCGTGATCAGCGAGCTGGGCGCGGTCGAGGGCGAAGTGCGCGCGGCGCACCTGGTCGTCGCCGGCAGGATCGACGGCCCCGTGTACGCGAGCGAACTGGTGGAGTTGCAGCCGAAGGCGCGCGTCGCCGGCGACGTGCATTACCGGGCGCTCGAAATGCACAACGGCGCGATCGTCGACGGCAAACTGGTGTATTCGCCGGGGGAGGTGGCGGTTAAGGCCGGCTTGAAGCTGGCTGCCGCTCCGGCGCGGTTGGAGCCGGTGGTCGGGGTCGAGGCGAAAGCGGGGTGACGCGGATCACGAACGCGCCTTGGCGCGGCGCCTATAATCCACCCGGGTTTTTCCTCCGGAGTTCGCCATGAATGCCGCCGTCGAAATGCCGGCCCCGCTGATCTTCTCCGACGCAGCGGCCGCCAAAGTCAAGCAGTTGATCGACGAAGAAGGTAATCCGGACCTGAAGCTGCGCGTCTTCGTCCAGGGCGGTGGCTGCTCGGGGTTCCAGTACGGCTTCACGTTCGACGAGGTCGTGAACGAAGACGACACGACGATGGAAAAGAACGGCGTGACGCTGCTGATCGACTCGATGAGCTACCAGTACCTGGTCGGCGCCGAGATCGACTACAAGGAAGATCTGGAAGGCGCGCAGTTCGTGATCAAGAACCCGAACGCGACCACGACCTGCGGTTGCGGCTCCTCGTTTTCCGTCTAACCGACGCCTGCAGGTTCTCACGGACGGGGCGCGCAGCGCCCCGTTTTCGTTTCTACTCGCCGGGATACAGGCAGCCAAGCACCCGCGG
>DATLZG010000522.1:0-2431 GCA_035574095.1 Burkholderiaceae bacterium
GTAACGGGCGCGGGCGCTGACCGACACCGGGCCGAACTGCGCGCCGCCGACCGCGGATCGCCCGTAGCCTTCGACGCGGAGCGCCATCGGCACGTGCACGGCCGCAGAGACGAAAGCCGAGCGCAGCGACGGGCCGACCGCGCGGGCATCGCGCACGGGTGGGTCTGGCGCGCTCGATCCAGCGGGGTCAGAATGCCCGCGGCGGCTCGTCGGAGGAACCGGGGAATCGAATGCGTGCGGCGATCGGTGCGGTGATTGCGGTGTTGTCGATGGGAGCGGCGTCGAACGTCGCGGCGCAGGAGCGCTGGGCGGCGCTGTCGCTGCTGGGCGATCGAATCAGCGTCGTGTATCCGCGCACTGAGACGGGCACGCGCCTGAACCCGAATCTGATCGAGGCCGTGAAAATGGAGGATGACGTCCTCGATCGACTCGCGCTCCGCGCCGTCATGCAGGCGCAGGTGCCGGGCGTGGCGGAGATCGTGCCGCTGGCGCTGCGCGACCCCCGCTTCTACGAAGCGCAACAGCGGCTGCTGACGGGAGATGCGCAGACCAAGCCGCTGCTCGAAAGCTTGCTGAAGGCCGTGGCACCCGCCAAGGTGACGCATCTGCTGCTCGTCGCCAAGCTGCGCGACGAAGCGAGCTTCCGCGTGCGCGATGGCCATATCGGCATCGGCCGCGTGGAAGGCCTGGGCTTCTACGTCGATCGCGTAACGCGTATGCAGCGCACCGACACCGCGGAAAGCGATACCGGATTCCTGGCTCCGTTCGCGTACTACCACCTGCTGCTATTCGACATCGGCAGTCGCAGGGTCGTCGCCGAAGAGCGCGTCACGGCGTCGACGATGTACCTGGTCGCCGGATCGCGTGAAGGCGATCCGTGGCAGCTCGTCAGCGCGGACAGGAAGGTCGAGGATCTGGAGCGGCTGCTGAATCAGCACATGCGCACAGCGCTGCCAAGGCTGCAGGCGGTGCGGCGAGGGTAATGACGCCTACCGCCCGAGCCGCTTCTCGAATCGGCTCTGGCACGGCGCGCAGCGCACCGCCATCGGATGGACCTGCAAGCGCGCGCGGCCGATCGGGCCACCGCAATCGACGCATTGGCCATAGCTGCCGTCGGCGATGCGCGCCAGCGCGGCGTCGATCTCAGCCAGCTCGGCGGTGGTGTGCGAAAGCTGCGCGATGTCCATGTGCCGCGCCGCTTCGGCGGCGCCGTCGTCGTCCGTCTCTTCGGCGCGCCGCGGCAGGCCTGCTTCGGTCTTGCGCTCGTCGCCGTGCTCGTGCAGACGCGCCTCGAGCGCGGCCGCCACCTGTGCGCGCAGCGCGCGCAGCCGGGCACCGAACTGCTCGAGTTCGGCGGGGGCAAGCTCGCTGGCGCGGTCGTCCATCGTCGATTCCTTGTCAAACTTGAACAGTACGCAACCTATCGACGCAGCGCTTGATTGGAGTCAACCCGCAACGGCGCGTGCGCGGGGCCCGCGGATCGGGCGCGCTATTTTTGCAACCTAACGTGCTGGCGGCAACCGTGCCGCCAAACCGCCAGCCGATCGAGGGTCGATGCTCATCAACGCACATTACCTGCACTCGGCGCTGATGCCGCGTTCGGTCGCCGTCGTCGGCGCCACCGACAAGACCGATGCTCTCGGCAAGCACGTGTTCGGCAACCTGTTGGCCGGCGGGTTCCGCGGCCGGATCTACGCGGTCAACCCAAAGTACGAGACGGTCGCCGGCCACCCGTGTCATCGCTCGCTGGCGGCGCTGCCCGAAGCGCCGGACCTGGCCGTTGTCGTCACGCCGGCGCGCACGGTGCCGGAGGTGATCGACGACGCCGGCGCGCGCGGTATCCGCTCCGTACTCGTGCTGTCGGCCGGCTTTGCCGAGGTCGGCGAGGAAGGCAGGCGGCTGCAGGAGCGGGCGGTGGCGCGCGCACGCGCGCATGGCGTGCGCCTGCTGGGGCCGAACTGCCTGGGCATCATGCGACCTGAGATCGGCTTGAATGCGACCTTCGCCCGCACCGGCGCGCGGGCGGGCCCGGTGGCATTGGTATCGCAGTCCGGCGCGGTGATGGCCGCTTTGCTCGACTACGCCTGGGCGTCGGGCTTCGGTTTCTCGTCCGTCGTGTCCACCGGCGGCGGCGCGGACGTCGAGTTCTCCGACATCCTCGATTTCCTCGCCCTCGATCCGGCGACCAAGAGCATCGTGCTGTACATCGAAGGCGTGCGCGACGCGCGCGCGTTCATGTCGAGCGCGCGCGCGGCGGCGAGCGTCAAGCCGGTGGTGATTCTGAAGGTCGGCCGCCACATGACCGGGTCGAAAGCGGCGATGAGCCACACCGGCGCGCTGGTCGGCGACGACGCGGTGTTCGACATGGCGCTGAAGCGCGCCGGCGCGATCCGCGTCAAGGCGTACAACCAGATGTTCGCCGCCACCGAAG
>DATLZG010000523.1:0-2292 GCA_035574095.1 Burkholderiaceae bacterium
ATCCGACGCGCCGCGCGCGCGCGCGCGCGCGAGCGCCGTTGCGGCCAACTCGCGCAGCGCCTCGTCGCTGAAGGAAAAGGGGCTCGGCATCGCGATTGTCAGAGGGAGAATGAAGGCGGCCGGTATCATAGCCGTCGATGAAGAGCGAATCCGCGGCAACCGCCCGCGCCGACGACGCGCGGCCGAGCAAGTCGCAGCGCAAGCGCGAGATGGACGCGCTGCAAGCGCTGGGCGTGCAACTGCTGCGCCTGAACGCCGCGCAGTTGGCGCGCCTCGATTTGCCCGAGTCGCTGCGCGAGGCGCTCGCGGCGGCGCACCGCATCACGTCGCACGAAGGCCGGCGCCGACAACTGCAGTACATCGGCCGCCTGATGCGAACGATCGATCCGGCGCCGCTGCAGCAAGCGCTGGCCGCTGCGACCGGCGCGTCGCGCGCCGCGGTGGCGCTGATGCACCGCTGCGAGCGGCTGCGCGACCGGCTGCTCGAGGACGACGCGGCGCTGACCGAATTCATCGCCGCGCACCCCGGCGTGGACGCGCAGCGGCTGCGGGCGACGATTCGCGCCGCGCGGCGCGAACGCACGCAAGGCCAGCCGCCGCGCCATGCGCGCGAACTGTATCGCTGGCTGCATCAGACGCTGAGCACCGAGCATGAAAGCGCAACGACGGCATCCGGATGAACTGATCGTCGGGCTGGTGTCGATCTCCGATCGCGCCGCCGGCGGCGTGTACGCGGATCAGGGCCTGCCCGGGCTGCGCGACTGGCTCGGCCGCGCGCTCGCCACCCCCTGGCAGGCGCACGAGCGGCTGATTCCGGACGAGCGTGCGCTGATCGAGCAGACGCTGATCGAGCTGGTGGACGAGGTCGGCTGCGATCTGGTGCTGACGACCGGCGGCACCGGCCCGGCGCGGCGCGACGTGACGCCGGAGGCCACGCTGGCCGTGGGCACGCGCGAACTGCCCGGCTTCGGCGAGCAGATGCGCCGCATCTCGCTGGAGTTCGTACCGACCGCGATCCTGTCGCGCCAGGTCGGCGTGCTGCGCGAGACCGCCGATCATGCCGCGCTGATCATCAACCTGCCCGGGCAGCCGAAAGCGATCCAGGAGACGCTCGAAGGACTGAAGAGCGCCGACGGCAAGCCGTTGGTAGCGGGCATTTTCGCCGCCGTGCCGTACTGCATCCAACTGATCGGCGGCCCGTACATCGAGACCCACGAAGCCGTGTGCAGGGCTTTCCGGCCCAAGAGCGCGCTGCGCGCGCCGTCGGTAGCCGGCCGGCGGGACTTGGGAGCCAACTCCTAAACCTATCCGCGACGGACCTCCATGAGCCTGTCTCCCGACTCCCGACTGCCGACTTCCGCCTTCGAAGGCGTCGAGATGCAAACGCACCCGCGCCCGGATGCGGCCGTGATCTGGCTGCACGGGCTGGGGGCCGACGGCTACGACTTCGTGCCGATCGTCAAGGAGCTGGATGCGCTCGGCGCACCGGCGGCGCGTTACGTCTTTCCGCACGCGCCGAAGATTCCGGTCACGATCAATGGCGGCTACGTGATGCGCGCGTGGTACGACATTCTCGGCACCGAGCTCGTGCGGCGCGAGGACGAAGCGGGCATCCGCGCCTCCGCCGCCGCGGTCGAACGGCTGATCGAGCGCGAAGCGGCGCGCGGTATCGTCCCCGGCCGCATCGTGCTGGCCGGCTTCTCACAAGGCGGCGCGATCACGCTGCAGGTCGGGTTGCGGCGCGCCGTGCCGTTGGCGGGGCTGATCGCGCTGTCGACCTACCTGCCGCTCGCCGACACCGCGGAACGCGAGTGCACCGAAGCGAGCCGCGCCACGCCGATCTTCATGGCGCACGGGACCGCGGATCCGATCGTGCCCTACGCGAGCGGGGCGGCCTCGCGCGACCGGCTGCGCGCGCTCGGCTATCGGGTCGAGTGGCACGAGTATCCGATGGCGCACTCGGTCAACAGTGACGAGATCGAGGCGATCGCCGCCTTCCTGCGCCGCGTGCTCGCGTAAGCGCCTGCGGTAGGCGCGCAGCGCGCGGAGCGCGGCCGACGCCGGCCCACGCCGCGCGCCCCTTCGTCATCCGCGACGCGGCCACTCGCGTCGGAGCGGAAACTGCACGCCTTTGCCGCCGCATTTCTCGGCAACGCGATGCGCTTGTAGGAAGCGCACCGACACCGCGTGGACCAAAGCGGCGCGCGCAATCCCCTTTTCAAGTACTCGTCCGTCCGGCCGATCCCCATAATACGCCGCAGCGAACGTCACCGATCGAGTGCCGTCGCGGGG